>DATLVT010000663.1:0-5744 GCA_035577105.1 Polyangia bacterium | reverse complement strand
CCGGCCGGAGGTCGTGCAACGCATCCTGTAGAATGCGCCCATGCCACGCCCACCCGACGCCGCCACCTTGACCCGCCTCAAGCAGGCGGTGGGCCCTGCCGGTTTTTCCACCGACCCCGACGAGATCGCCCCGCACCTGGTCGAATGGCGCAACCTCTATCGCGGGCGCACGCCTCTGCTGCTGAAGCCCGCCAGCACCGCGGAGGTGGCGGCCGTGGTCCGCGTCTGCGCCGACGCCGAGGTGGGGATCGTCCCGCAGGGGGGGAACACCGGCCTGGTGGGCGGCCAGATCCCGCACGGCGACGGCAACGAGATCCTGCTGAGCCTGGGACGGTTGAACCGCGTCCGCTCCGTCGATCCCGTCGACAACGCCATGGTGGTCGAGGCGGGGTGCACGCTGGCCGCGGTGCAGCAGGCGGCGGCCGGCGTCGATCGGCTGTTTCCGCTGAGCCTGGCCTCGGAAGGGAGCTGCCAGATCGGCGGCAACCTGTCGACCAACGCTGGTGGCATTCACGTCCTTCGTTACGGCAACAGCCGCGACCTGGTCCTGGGCCTGGAGGTGGTCACCGCCGACGGCGAGATCTGGGACGGCCTGCGCGCCTTGCGCAAGGACAACACCGGCTACGAGCTGAAGCAGCTGTTCCTGGGCGCGGAGGGGACGCTGGGGATCATCACGGCGGCGGTGCTGAAGTTGTTCCCCCGCCACCGCGAGGTGCAGACAGTGTTCGCTGCCGTGCCGGCCATCGAGGCGGCGGTGACGTTGCTGTCGCACGTGCGCAACACCTGCGACGACGCGGTGCTGGCCTTCGAGCTGCTGCCCCGCCTGGCGCTGGAGTTCGTCACCCGCCACCTGCCCGGCGCCGTCGATCCGCTGCCGGTGCCGTCGCCGTGGTACGTGATCTTCGACGTGACAACGGGCCCGGCCATCGTCGAGCGCAGCCTGGCCGCCGCCGCCGAGGCGGGCCTGATCAGCGACGCCACCATGGCCGGCCACACCACGCAGGCGGCGAATCTGTGGCGGCTGCGCGAGGGCATCTCGGAGAGCCAGAAGCCGGAGGGGGCCAGCATCAAGCACGACATCTCGGTGCCGGTGTCGCGCATCCCCGCCTTCGTGCACCAGGCCACCGCCGCCGTCAAGGCGCTGATCCCCGACATCCGGCCCGTGCCGTTCGGGCACGTCGGCGACGGCAACCTGCACTTCAACCTCACCCAGCCGAAGGGGGCCGACGGCCAGGCGTTCCTGGGACAATCGGACAAGATCCATCACGCCGTGCACGACGTCGTGGCCGCCCTGGGCGGATCGATCAGCGCCGAGCACGGCATCGGCCAGGCCAAGCGGCTGGAGATCCGCCGTTACAAGAGCGCGGTCGAGATCAACCTGATGCGCCAGATCAAGAACGCTCTCGACCCCAAGGGGATCATGAACCCCGGCAAGGGCGTGGCGTAAAAGCGTGAGTTCCCGATCCAAGCGCGCGGCGCTGCAAAAGCGCGCGGCGCTGCAACTGGTTGGCTCGTCGGTTCTGTTCGCCCTGATGGCCATGGCCACCAAGCAGGTGGCCCGGCGCGTCCCCGGCCCGCAGGCGGCGATGATCCGGTTCGGCGCCGGCGTCCTGGCCGCCGCCGTCGGCACCATCGCCGGCCACGTGGCGATCCGCCCCCAGCGCTGGGGCTGGCTGCTGACGCGCGGCCTGTTCGGCGGCGTCGCCGTGCTGACCTATTTCATGTGCATCCAGCGCGTCCCCGTCGGGGTGGCCACGCTGCTGAATCAAACCTCGCCCATCTACACGCTGCTGTTCGCCTGGGCGTTGCTGGGTGAACGGCCGACGCGCGCCGCGGTGGTCGCCCTGCCCTTGACCACCGCCGGCGTGGTGCTGATCGTCGGGGTGCGCGCCACCGAGCTGCACGCCGGCACGGGAGAGGCGCTGGGCATCCTGTCGGCGGTGACGTCGGGGGTGGCGGTGACGGCGATCCGGGCGGCGCGCCGGGACGGCCACGACGGTCGCGCCCCTGATTCGGCCTGGTCGGTCTTCTTTTCGTTCACGGCGCTGGGCTTTCTGGTCACCACGCCGGCCGTGCTGCCCCCGCTGGGGCACTGGGTGGCGCCGACGGCAATTGAATGGGGCTGGCTGGCCACCATCGGCGTGGCGGGCGTGACGGCGCAGCTGATCATGACCGACGCTCTCCGCCACATCGGTGGCGCCAGCGCCGGCATCATCTCGCAGCTGGTGGTGTTGCTGACGGTGATCGGGGGCGCGCTGTTCTTCGGCGACCAGATCACGGCGTCGCTGTTGATCGGCGGTGCCCTCACCCTGACCGGCGTGGTGCTGGCCATCGCCGGCACCTCGGCCCGCCCCACCGTCACCGTGAGCACGGACTGACGACCATTGTCTTTGACGGCCGCCCCGTTCGCGGGGATCCTGAAAGCCAGGGGGAAAATTGAGCAGCAGTGAACCGCCGGCCGACACCCTTGCCGAAGGGACGACGCTGGGGCGATACCAGATCCGCCGCTTGATTGGTCAGGGAGGCATGGGCTGCGTCTACGAAGCCGTCCACCGCGATCTGAAAAAGCGCGTGGCGATCAAGACGCTGTTGCCCGCCCTGGCCGCCAACGCCGAGGCCAAGGAGAGATTTTTCCGCGAGGGCGAGGCGGCGTCGCGTATCCGCCACCCCCACGTGGTCGACGTGACCGACGTGGGCGCCGAAGGGGCGGTCATCTACCTGGTGATGGAGTTCCTGCAGGGCGAGGACCTGTCGGCGTTGATCCGGCGCGAAGGCCCGCTGTCCGTCGAGCGAACGGCCGACATCATGTTGCCGGTGATGGCCGCCATCGTGACAGCGCACGACCAGGGGGTCGTTCATCGGGACCTCAAGCCGGAGAACATCTTCCTGTCGGCCGAGTACGGCAGCATCCAGCCGAAGGTCCTGGACTTCGGCATCTCGAAGGTTCTCGACGACGCCCGGCACGCCCTGACCGGTACGGCGGTGACGCTGGGAACGGCGTATTACCTGCCCCCCGAACAGCTGCGCGGCTCGCGCCAGGCCGATGCCCGCGGCGATCAGTACGCGCTGGGCGCCATCCTTTATGAATGCCTGACCGGCCGGCGCGCCTTCAACGGCGACAGCCTGTACGCCGTGCTCAAGGCGGTGGGCGACGGGGCCTTCACGCCGCTGGAACAGCTTCGACCTGACCTGCCGCCGACGTTGCTGGGCGCCGTCGCCAGGGCCATGCGAAGCGATCCGGCGGCGCGCTTTGCGTCGGTGCGGCAGCTGGGCGAGGTGCTGCTGGTCCTGGCCAGTCCGTCGATGCGCCTTCTGTGGCAGGCCTTCTTCACCGGGGTGGCGGCCGTGTCCACGCAGACCCTGCCCGCGCCGCCGCTGGCGACAGGAGCGTCACCGGCGGGGTGGAAAGCCTCATCGGCGGAGGAGGACATCGACGCGATGCTGGGGCGGTCGCGCGTGCGTTCGCGTCTGCCGTTGCTGGCGGCGCTGGCGGTGGTGGCGGTCATCGCCATCGTGGTCGCGGCCATGCGGCACGAGGCGAAGACCGACGACGCCCGGACAGCGACCGCCCCTGCCTCACCGCCGGCAACCGCCGCTGAAGAAAAATCGATCCCCGCGGCAGCAACGGCGGCGGTACCGGCGCCGCCGCCGAAAACGCCGCCGGCGCCGGCGCCCGCGCCTGTCGCCCCGCCCGCCCCCATGCCCCCGCCGACCGCCGCGGCGCCCCCTGCGCCCGAGGACCTCCCGCCGGTCGCGCCCGCCGACACGCCCCCGCCAGCGCCCACGGCCGCGCCGGTCGCCACGACGCCCGCGACGCCATCACCATCCCCGACGACAGCCAGCCCCTCGCGGACGCGGCGGGTGGTGCGCAACGAACCGGCGAAGCCTTCGCCGCCGCCGGTCGAAACCAGGCCGGCACCCAGACCAGGTCGCAGCCGCCCGAACGGCGCCGCCCTTCCCAACAACGCCCCCATCGTCGAGTGAGCAGCGGCATCTCGACCTCCGCTGCGACGGCGATCGTCGGCTGGGCGCTGTTGCTGGGCACCGCCACTGTCCTCCCCGCGCAAGCAGTATCGCCGCCCGACGGCGCGGCCAGCGATGGGGCCCAGAACGCCGCGACAGCGCCAGGAGAAACAGCGGCGCGCCCCGCCGCGAGAGCCACGGCCCGCGCCGTCGCCGAGGCGTGGAACCGCCAGCGCCAGCCGGCGTCCGGTCAAGCGCGCGCCATCGGAACGTACGCGGCCGGATGCCTGCAAGGCGCCGCCGTGCTGCCCGCCAGCGGACCCGGATTCGTCCTCATCCATCCCGGCCGCCGCCGTGGGTTTGGCCACCCGGCGCTGATCTCGTTCGTGCGCCGGCTGGCGGCGACGGCGCGGCGCCAGCGCCTGGGCCTGTTGCTGGTGGGCGATCTCTCGCAAGCGCGCGGGGGCCCCACCCCCAGCGGACACCGCAGCCATCAGACGGGGCTGGACGTCGACCTTGGCTATGCGGCGCCCGGCGGATTCTCCGGTGGAAACCTCACCCTCCAGCAACGAGAGGCGGTGGTGTTGCCCGCCGTCGTCGATCTGGGCACGCACAAGTTCACGCCGCTGTGGACCGAACGCGTGCGCCGCCTGTTGCAGCTGGCCGCGCAGGATCCGGCGGTCGATCGCATCTTCGTCAATCCCGCCATCAAACGTCAGCTGTGCGCGGAGGGGCCGCGCCAGGCGTTGTGGTTGGCGCGCCTCCGCCCCTGGTGGGGACATCACGATCACTTTCACGTTCGCCTCACCTGCCCCGCCGACAGCCCCGACTGTCAGGCGCAGGAGCCACTGCCGGCCGGCGACGACTGCGCCGCCGTCGATTGGTGGTTCAGCGGCGACGCCCAGGCCACGCACACCCGGCGCCAGCGCGACGAGGCGGAAGGCGTGGCGGTGAAACTGCCGCCGGCCTGCCAGTCGCTGCTGGACGACGCTGCCCGCTAGCCGGGCCGGGCCCGTCGATCAAGCAGTCAATCGATCGGCCGATCAGAAGAGAAGCAGCTCGCCTTCCGGCGGCACGTCCCAGTTCAACAGGGTGGGATCCGGCGCGATGGCGTCCGGCACTTCCAGGTCGATCCCCACGCCGATGATCCCGTCGTCAGCGGCCAGAATCCACGGCTGCAGGTCGGTGGCCACCTCGCGCAGCTGGTCCACGGTGATCACGGAGGGCAGCTCCTGTTGCAGCTGGATCCCCGACCGCAGCATCTCGTTCTTGATCCGGCCCATCAGCTGATTGGTCAGCTCGGCCACCCAGTCGTCGATCTTGCCGGGGACGGGGAAGGAGCGCTGCAGGGGTCCCGACGAGGCGCCCATCACCACGCTGCCGCACAGGCCGGCGCCGGTGAAACCGATCCGACCGAACAGCGGCGGCAAGACGATCTGGATGTGCGGATCCGGGGGGGCCGCCTCGGCCGCCACTCCGTAGTCGGCGAACAGGCCACGGATGCTGCGAACAGCGACGCGGGCGAACAGCCGCTCGATCTCGGCGGGAGGAATGGCGGGAACGGCGTCGACGCTGTCTGCGGTTTCCATGGACGAACCCGCCTTCATTATCGACGGAATACCGGGGCCGCTTAAGACGCATCTGGCCTTTTGTCGCCCGGCGTCCGATGCTGCGGCCAACTCGCGCCACGCCGCCGAATGAAGCCCTGCCACGACAGCGACATCATGCGCGCTCTCCCCACCTCCGGCCGACGTCGGTCCACAGGGCGCGCGGCCGGCCCA
>DATLVT010000662.1:0-5483 GCA_035577105.1 Polyangia bacterium | reverse complement strand
CCCCGGCCTCACACACTGCCCCCCTCAAGGTTTGCCGGTTTGTGTCTCAGGCCTTTGCCAGGACAGCATTCACGGCATCCCGCCGTAGACTGCGGCCCCGACACAGGCGTCGCGCAGCCCCGCTCACCCCAACCCGGTCAGCACGCCCGCGTACCGCGGATCCCCGAACGACGTGACGGGCATGCCGAACATGTTGACGAACGCCGCCAGAAGTTGATTGTGTGGTTGGCCGTTGTAGGTCACGAAGCGCCCGGGGCGGAGGCTGCCGCCGCCTTTGCCCGCCAGCACGATGGGCAAGTTGCGGCGATTGTGGGTCAAGCCGTCCTGCTGCTCGTTGACCCAGGCCACCACTGACGTGTCCAGCACGGAGGTTCCACCGCTGTCGGTGGTGGCGCTCAACTTGTCCAGCAGATAGTTGAGCTGTTGCGAGAACCAGGTGTTCACCTTGGTGAGGTCCGCGGCCTTGCCTGCGTCGTGCGACATCAGGTGATGCTCGCCGCTGACCATCGCCTGGGTGTGAACGACCGGGCTCTCCGCGATCGACCACTGCAAGGTCGCCACGCGGGTCAGATCGCACGCCATCGCCAAGGCCAGCAGATCCATCTGCGCCTTCCCGATCGCCGGGAAGTCCCCCACGCACGTGGCCGGGCGCCCGTCCTGCAGACAGGCGCGCGGGGTCAGGCTGACGGTCGGGGCCATCGGCACCGCCCCGTGACAGCTCTGGCCGTTGTTCAGGCTGCTGATCGACTTTTCCACCTCGCGGATCGACGTGAGGTGATGGTCCAGCTTGCTGCGGTCATCGGCGCCGACCTTGGTCATCAGCGACATATAGTTCGACTGCACGGCGTCCAGCACGGTGCCGCGCCGTTTTTGCAGCGCCAGCATATCCGCCTGCGTGACCGAGCTGTCGGTGAACAGCGTGGTGAAGACCTTGCCCGGGTCGTCCATGGGCGTGATCGGGTCGTAGGAATTCCGATACGACAGGCGCGTCACCATCGGTTCGAGGATGGTGCTGGTCGAATCAACGCCCAGCGCCAGCGAGGACAGCTTGGTATCCCCCCCGATCGCCTTGGCGATCACCTGGTCGACCGACGGGCCGCCGGCGGATCCGTCGACGATGTGCCCGGCGCGACCAAGCCCGCTGGGCCCGATCTTCATTCCCACCCCCGTCATCAGCGTCCCCATTCCCTGGTCGTGCGGGTTGCCGCCCGGCGAGGTGTAGGACATCTCGTTGTTCAACCCGGGGATGATCAACAGATCGGAGACGTGGCTCTGCAGCGGACTCAGAATCGGGGAGAGCGTGAACGCGGTCTCGCTGCCGGTGGGCTTCCACGAGTTCATCACCGTGCCGTTGGCGCTGAAGAAGACGATGAACCGCTTGGCCACCGCGCCCGCCGCGCGCGCGCGCCGCGGCCCGAGCATGGCGCCGAGAAAAGGAAGGCCGATGGCGACGCCACCGGCGCAGCGAAGCATGGTACGGCGGCTGAGCTTCTTCATGGACGCACCACCTGCAGCTGCAAGAACGCTGGCGTCTGGGTCATCGCGACGGCCAGATCCAGAATCAGCCGCTTGTTGGATTGAAACTTTTGAGTCAGCTGCTTGATGGTCGGATCGTCGTCGGTGGTCTCGAAGCGCCCGAAGCCAAAGCGGAAGAGCTGCTTGACCATGCAGGCGCTGACCTGATCACTGGCGGCCAGCTTCTTCGCCAGCGCGACGGCGCCCACGAACGGACCGTCCACGTCGGTGCCGATCAGCTCACCCGAGGCATCGATCGGCAAGCCACCCTCCTTGTCGCGCCACTTCCCCAGCCCGTCGTAGTTCTCCATGGTCAGTCCGATGGGGTCCATCATGGTGTGGCAGGTGGCGCAGCCCGGGTCGGCCCGGTGCTGCGTGAAGCGCTGGCGCGCGGTGGTTCCGGGCGTCACGACCGGCGGGGTGATGTTCGCGTTCTGCGGAGGGGCCGGCACCACGCCACACAACACGTTTTCCCGGATGAACTTCCCGCGCTGCACCGGCTCGGTGGTGTCAGCCTTGGCCAGCGTCGCCAGGAAGGCGGGCTGGGTGAAGAGTCCCGCGCGCTGAGCCGGGTCAAGCTCCAGCCGGCTGTCGCCGCCACCGGCCGGAGGGGTCAGCCCGTACAGACTGGCGACCGCCGGCGGTCCGTAGGAGTACGACGCGGTCAACAGCGTGCCCAGATCCCCCGGGCCACCGAACAGGGTGTGCTTGACGAAGCTCTGGGTCTCGGCCTTGAAGGCGGCGCCCAGATCCGCCGTGAACTCCGGATAGGCGGTCACGTCTTTCTTCATGCGGTCGACGGTGGAGACCTGCAGCCATTCGACGAAGAACTGCGCCATTCGATCTTGGGCCGTGGTGTTGCCGGCGGCGAGCAGCCGCTGCGCCTGCGCGGCCACCTGGGCCGGCGTGCGCAGGGCGTCCTGCTGCGCCGCCGTGAACAGCTCCGCGTCAGGCATCGACCCGATGAGGAAATAAGACAGGCGCGAGGCCATCTCCCACGAGGTCAGCGGAACGGTGGCCGCCTTCGGGGACGCCATCGGGTCGCCAAACTCGACGCGATAGAGAAAACCGGGGGACAGCAGGATGGTTTGCAAGACCATCTGCACGCTGGTCGGGACGTCGAAATCGGCGCGGCCCTTGGTATAGACCGCGGCCAGGCTGTCGATCTCTGACGCGACCAGCGGCCGGCGCCAGGCACGCTGGCCGAACTGGGTGATGAAGCTGCGCAGGCAGGCGTCCTCTTTCCCCGTCGGATCACAGCCGAGCAGACCGGTCAGATTCTTGGTCGCCGCGACCGACAGGGCCTCGGCGGCCCCCAGATACTCTTGCGCCAGCGTGGTGTCGACGTTCTGGGTGTCGGCGTTGTTGGTGAATCCGTTCGACAGGGTGTCCGGTTCAAACTGCAACGCGGGTTGGCTGCTGTCGCCGAGCAGGGCGAGAACGGTGTTGTTGTACTCGGTGCGGGTCAGCCGCCGCAGCGGCGAGCGTCCCGGCACCAGAGGCTGGCCGGTGGCCCCGCCCGTGCCGTTGTTGCCGGTGCCATTCATGCCACCGGTGGGAACCGCCGAGGACGATGGCGCGCCGGTGGGACCGATGTTTCCCGTGCAGGCCGCGCCGCCGGCGCTGGCCAGCACAAACACCGTCAAGGCCACCGCAGTTCCATGGGCGTGCGTGCTTTTCATTGGTCGCCTCATAGAGGTTGTGCCGGGGGCCGAAAAGGACCGCTTTTTCGAAGAGGCGACGGCGGCGGCGCGATCGGCGGACGCCGCGCGTCAGGCGGCCCAACCAATCGCGCGCGTTGCACCGATGGCGCTGGTGGTAACGCCGGCCGCGCCAGCGTTACCCGGGGTCGGTGTCATCGGAGCTGCGACGCGCCGACCGGGGCCTGCCTGCGGGCTCTGGGGGGCGGCCCGGAACATGCAACCGCCAGTGACATGCTCTATTGGGGACTTGGATTCTTGGTGCTCGCCGTGACGACGCTGGTTCTCGACTCGGTCGGGCTCCTGCCCGGGGCCGGGGGGTTCACGAACGTCTCCCTGATCGTGGCGCTGATCCTGCTGGCGGCGGGCGCGCTGTCGCTGGGCCATCACCACTATCATCGTCGTCGGAGAATGCGTCTGCATCACGCCCCGCGGTTATAGCGAGGGAAGGAAATCAAGCGTCCGGGGGACGCGGGCGGCGCTGGATCCAGGCGGCGAGGCCATCGGCCAGGTCCCGGGTCGGCACCATGCTGGCGAACTGCTCGCTTTCGACTTGCAAGCCTTCCCCGATGGACATGTTCAGGCCGCGCGTGACCGCGGTCAGGATGGTGCGCATCGCCAGCGGCGAATGGCGGACGATGCGGGCCGCCAGCGCCTGGGTGGCGGAGAGCAATTCGCGGTGGGGAACGATGGCGTTGATCAACCCCAGCTCCAGCGCGCGCGCCGGCGAGAAAGCGTCACCGGTCAAGAGCAGTTCCAGGGCCCGCTTCCGTCCGGCCAGACGTGGCAGGCGCTGCGTGCCGCCAAAGGTGGGCGGCATGCCGAGGAGGATCTCTGGCTTCGCAAAGAGGGCCCTGTCGCTGGCGATGGCCAGATGGACGGCCTCGGTGATCTCACAGCCGCCCCCGAAAGCCAGTCCGTTGACCGCGGCGATGACCGGCTTCGGGAAGGCCTCCAGCCGGGCGGTCATCGCCTGGCCGCGGCGAACGAAATCGCGCACCGCTGTATTTGCTCCCGCGCTGACGCTCTTCGAGAACTCGTGAATGTCGCCTCCAGCGGAGAAGGCGCGATCGCCGGCGCCGGTCACGATGACGGCACGCAGTTCGGTCGTCACCTCGATCCGGTCGAGATGCGCCATCAGTTGATCGATCAGCTGGTAGTTCAGGGCGTTCAGTTTGTGCGGGCGGTTCAGGGTCAAAAGCGCGATGCCATCCGTCGTCGTCGTTGCGAGCACCACCGGGTCGGCCATGGTCATTCTCCTGGCAGGGACAAACGGTCCTCATCACGGTAGGCGCGTGGAGCGTCGCTGTACACTCACTGGTCGGTATACATTGCCGCCATGCCGCGATCCGCAGAGCCAACCCGTGAACGCCTTCTGACCGCCGCCTCCAGGCTGTTCTATGCCGAAGGCATCCGCAGCGTGAACGTGGACGCCGTGGCGGCGAAGGCCGGCGTGACCAAGCGGACGCTCTACTATCATTTCAAGAGCAAGGACGCGCTGATCGCCGCCTACCTGGAAGCCCGCGACCAGCCCAACCTGACGCTGTTCAAGCGCTGGTTCGACGAAACCAGGGGCGGGCTGGCCGCCAAGGTTCAGGGCATCTTCCACAACCTGGCGCGCGCCGCCCGACACCCCCGGTGGAAAGGCTGCGGCTTCCTCCGCACCACGGCTGAACTGGCCGGCATGCCGGGACACCCCGCCATCCGGATCGGCGTCGCGCACAAGAAGAAGTTCGAGGACTGGTTGCGCCTGACCTTCGAGGCGGAGGGAATAGCCAAGGCGTCAGTCCTGGCCCGGCAGATCCTGCTGCTGCTGGACGGCTCCTTCGCCGTCGTGCTGCTCCATCGCGACCCGTCCTACATGGACACCGCGGGCCAGGCCGCCTTCTCGCTGGTCGAGGTGGCCCGCGCGCGATAGGTCGTTGGGCATACCAGGTGGGTGGGCGGCAGCGTCGGCGGCAAGCTGGAACATGATCGGCTGATGGTGGTGGCGCGGGAGTATAAAGCCATCGCCGCGGCGCGCGACCGTGAGGAGCACCCTCTGCCTGACTTACTTTCGATACACCTCGCGTCGGTGCGCGACCCTCACGACGGTGACCTTGCGAGCGGCGTCGTCCACCTCGTACAGAACGCGGTAGTTGCCCTGGCGAATTCGGTACTTCTCCTCACCGCTGAGCTTCTCTGATCCAGGCGGTCTCGGCGCGACGGCCAGAGCCTGAATCCTCTCGACAATCCGCGAGAGGTCCTTCGACAGCAGGTCAGCGAGTT
>DATLVT010000661.1:0-18435 GCA_035577105.1 Polyangia bacterium | reverse complement strand
GACACCGGCCACGTCGAGCCGGACAGCGGACAGGCGATCGTGCGCCGCCAGTGGTGGCCGCACGTCGGCGCGACCGGGACCTGGGGCGTCACGTGGCGATGAATCACCGGGCGGCGGCGGCCGTGCTGCTGGCCTTGCCGGCCTTCGCCCAGGCCCGGGCCCAGGCCCAGGCGCTGGACGGCGCGGCGGCCGACACTGGCGTCGGCGCTGCCCCCGACGGTGGCGTGGCGGCGATCGATGGAAGAGCGGACGCCGCCCCGACGTTCGAACAGCCGCGCCCCCTGACCGAAACCGCCGTGCCCTATCCGCCGGGTGCGCCCGCCATCACCGCGCCCGTGGTGGTCACGGTCAAGCTGCTGGTCGACAAGGCGGGCCAGGTCCAGAAAGTCGAACCCCGCACGCCGCCCCAGGCCCCCTTCGACGACGCGGTCATCGCCGCGGTCCGCGGCTTTCGCTTTGAACCCGGGCGATACGGGGGCGCGCCTGTTCCGGTGGAGATCACGTTCACGCACACCTTCCTGCCGCCGCCACCACCACCGCCAGCGCCGACGGCGGACCAGGGACCCGCCCGCACCGCCGTCCTGCGCGGCAAGCTGGTGGAACTGGGAACGCGGGCGCCGATCAGCGGTGCCACCATCACGGCCGTGGTCGGCGATCGCCACTACTCCGTCGATGCCGATCAGCGCGGCCGGTTTCGCCTGACGCTGCCGCCGGGACCCGCCCGGGTGTCGGTCTATGCGCAGAACCACAATCCGTTCGTGCAGCAAGAGACGCTGGCGGCCAATCAAGAGCTGGCGGCCACCTATCTGCTGGAGCGCGATCGCTATGACCCGTACGAGATCATCGTCATCGCCGACAAGCGCCGCGAGGAGGTCTCGCGCATCACCCTGCGCGGGCCGGAGATCCAGCAGATCCCGGGCACGTTCGGCGATCCCTTTCGCGTCATCCAGACGCTGCCCGGCGTCTCGTCGGTGGTGTCGCTGCTCCCCTTCCCCATCATCCGGGGCGCCAGCCCCAGCTCGACCGGGTTTCTGCTGGACGGCACGCGTGTCCCGCTGCTGTTCCACCTGCTGTCCGGCCCCAGCGTGATCCATCCGCAGTTCATCGACGAGATCCAGTTCTATCCGGGCGGCGCGCCCGCGCCTTACGGTGGCTACACCGGCGGCATCGTCGACGGCCGCACCGCCCGCGCCCGCCCCGACGAACGCCTGCTGGATTTCGACGTCAACCTGCTGCAGATCGGCGGCTTCGTCCGCGAACCGGTGACGCCCATCGGGGCCACGGTGACCGCCGCCGCCCGTTACGGGTATCCCGGCTTTCTGCTGGGCCTGGCCACCAACCAGGTCTCGCTGTCGTACTGGGACTATCAGCTGCGCGTCGACGGCGGCAACCCGCGCAACGGCTGGACGGTGTTCTTCTTCGGTGCCCGCGACGAGCTGGACACCGTGGCGCCCAACGCCGATCCCAACGCCCCCAACCCGCCCTTGCAGCCCTCGCTGGTGCTGGGATTTCACCGGGCCGATCTGCGCCTGCACCGCACGCAAGGGCGCCTGGAAGAGACCGCCCGCGCCGTGTTCGGCTATGACCAGACGCTGAGCATGGGCACCGATTTCTCCGTCCTCATCGCCGAGCCGTCGCTGTCGCTGCTGTGGACGCAGAACGAGCGCCTGAAGCTGGCGGCCGGGCTGGCGGGCTCGCTTCACGACGTCAACCAGGGCGCGGGCGCCGTCGCCGCCACCAATCCCCTGTCGATGATCACCGCGCTGCTCAGCCGATCTTATGTCGGCTCCGCCTATCTGGAGGCGATCTGGCGCCCGGCGCCCGCGGTGCTGATCCGCCCGGGCGTGCGGGCCGACGTCTATGAGGACACCACGGCGACCAGGTCGGCCGTCGATCCGCGCCTCACCGTTCGTTACAAGCTGCACGAGCGCGACCTGCCCGAGGTGCCGCCGGGCAGCGACGACAGCGCGGTCTGGTTGAAGGGCAGCGCCGGCATCTACCACCAGCCGCCCCGCTTTGTGGTGCCGCTGCCCGGGCTGGATCTGATGCCGCTGAAGTACGGGCTGCTCCGTTCGTACCAGACCAGCCTGGGCACCGAGATCCCGCTCGCCGAGAGGTTCCAGCTGTCGGTCGAGGGGTACTTCAACTACATGGACCCGACGATCTTCGATCTGTCGGTGAACAACGCCACCGTGGTCACCAACGCGAACAACACGGTGGTGCCCACCAGCGTGGTCAATCCGCCCATGGACGGCCAGGAGATCATCGATCGCCTGACCACGCCCCAGCTGGGGCGATCGTACGGGCTGGAATTTCTCCTGCGGCGACAGTCGAAGACCGGCCTCTTTGGCTGGGCGTCGTACACGCTGTCGCGGTCCGAGCGACTGCGGGGGTCGGAGTGGACCAAGTACGACTTCGACCGCACGCACCTGTTCAACCTGGTGGCGGGCCTGCCGCTGCGGCGCAACTGGGACGTCGGCATCCGGCTGCAGTACCAGAGCGGCAAACCGACCACCACCACCGCCGGGTACAACGCCGCCACCGGCAACGGTTACTACCGGTTCGATCTGCGCGTGGACAAGCGGGCGGTCTGGCGAAAATGGCTGCTGGATTTTTATGTCGACATCACCAACGTGGCGCTTTTGCCCGAAGAGGTCACGCCGGGCACGGTGATCCGATATGTGCTGCCGACCGTGGGCTTCCGCGCCAGATTCTGATCATCGATGAAGACCGCGAGCGACGACTGACGACTGAATGACTGACGACTGAGACCAGGAGAGACCACCGATGAACAACGGCAACGCGCTTGATTCACAGCTTCTCGATCTCATGCTCCGCGCCGGATCAAGCTGGGTCCTTTACCTGCTGATGGGCCTCAGCGTGGCCGCGCTGGCGGTGATGCTGGAGCGGCTGTGGTTCTTCCTGCAAGAGCGCCGCCCCGCCCGCGCCATCGCCGACGCCCTGGCGGCGCTGCGCAGCGCCGGTCCCGCCGCGGCGCTGGCCAAGCTGACCGACACGCGCTCGATGGAGGCGGCGGTGGCGCGCGCCTGCCTCAGCCACGCCGGCGACGGCCTGGCCGCCGTCGACGAACGAAAGGCGGGCGCCATTGAACAGGAACGGGCCCGCTATGAACGCCGGCTGGCCTTCCTGGGCACGCTGGGCAACAACGCGCCCTTCATCGGCCTGTTCGGCACCGTCCTGGGCATCATCCGCGCCTTTCACGATCTGGCCGGCAGCGCGCTGCAAGGAACCCAGGCGGTCATGGCCGGCATCGCCGAGGCGCTGGTGGCGACGGGCGTCGGGCTGCTGGTGGCGTTGCCGGCGGTGGCCACGTACAACGCCTTCACCCGTCACGTCGAACGTTCGACCTCCGCGGCCGAGGTGCTGGCGCACGAGATCCTGGCCCTGCTGAAGGTCGACAAGAACCCGGGCGCGACGGCGACCGCGACGGCGACGGCGACGGCGCCGGCCGGCGGTCGAAAGGAGGGGTGATGGCTGGAACGACGCGGCGGCGCGGCATCATCGCCGACATCAACGTCACCCCGCTGGTGGACATCATGCTGGTGCTGCTGATCATCTTCATGTTGACGGCCAACCTGATCGCCAAGCAGGCCATCGAGGTCGAGCTGCCGCGCGCCAGCCAGAGCACCACCCTGAATCCGACGACGCTGGCGGTAACGCTGACGCGCGAAGGGGCCCTGTACCTGAACGGCAAGCCGACCACACCGGACGGCCTGCGCAAGGAGGTCGCCGACGCCGTGGCGCGCGATCCGAAAACGCAGGCGGTCATCTCGGGCGACCGGGCGGTCTCGCACGGCCGCGTTGTCTGGGTTCTGGACGTCATAAAGTCGCTGGGGGTGACGGCGTTCGCCATCCAGATCGATCCGTCGGCCATGACCCCTCCGGAAGGAAAGTGATCGTCGACCGTCGCATCGTCGTGTGCGTGCTGCTGTCGGTGGCGGCGCACGTGGCCTTTGCCGACGGCATGCGCCGGCTGCCCAGGCGGCAAGACACCCCCAGCAAGCGGATGGTCTCGATCCGCGTGGTCTCGCCACCGCCCCCGCCCGAACCGCCGCCCGAGCCCGCCACGCCCACGCCGGTGGCGGCGCCCAAGGCCGCCCCGCGCGCGATGGCGCGCGCACGCCCCACGCCGGCCGCTGACAGGGCGGTGATCCCCAAGGACGTTCCGCCTCCCGACAGCGCACCGCCGTCCGGTGACAGCGTCAGCGGCCCGGTCTTCGGCGTGTCCATGGAGTCCACGTCGCAGGCTGGCGCTGGACCGGCGCTGCCCATCGGCAGCCCGGTGCGCCCCTCGGGCGCCGGCGGCGGCGAGAAGCAACCCAGCAAGGGCGCCGGCGAGCCGGTCGAGGCCTACGAGGTCACCAGCATGCCGATCCCGCAGGGACGCTGCACCGCCAGGTACACCGACGAGGCCCGGCAGGCGGGGATCGAAGGCACGGTCGTCCTGGGGCTGGTGGTCAGCGCCGACGGTCGCGCCACCGAGATTCACGTCGTGAGCGGCCTGGACCACGGCCTCACCGCCGCGGCGATTGCCGCGCTGAAGGCCTGTCGGTTCAGCCCCGGCCAGAAGAATGGCGTGCCGGTGCCGGTGCGCATCCGGGAATTCAAGGTCCGGTTTTTTTCGAACGACGAGTGAAGCGACCGCGACACCGCAGGTTCACCAAACGGTAACAGCACCGTTGGCGAAGAGTTTCTTTCGCGTCCTTCGCCCCGTGTCACCTTGCGCGCAACGCTCGGCCGCTGTTCACCAGTGCCGGCCTCGTTCACCACATCCTGGAGTTCCCATGCGCTACAAGAAAGCCATCGCTGTGCTCGCGCTCTGTGTTCCCACGCCGCTGTTCGCCAAGGGCGGCCGCGATCGGGACGACCTGGTCGATCACGTTCTTCTGCTGAGCATCGACGGGCTGCACGCCCTGGACGTCAGCCGCTTCGTCGCCAGCCACCCGCACTCCGCGCTGGCCACGCTGAGCCAGCACGGCGTCACCTACAGCAACGCCCGCCTGCCCGCCCACAGCGATTCTTTTCCGGGGCTGCTGGCGCTGGTCACGGGCGGCTCGCCGATCAGCCACGGTGTCTTCTATGACGTCAGCTATGACCGCACGCTGTTCGATCCCACCAACACCGCGTGCAGCGGTCAGCCCGGAAACATGATCGTCTTCGACGAGAGCATCGACCTTTACAGCGCCGCCCACGTCTCCCAGGACGTCATCGATCCGACCAAGCTGCCCCGGCGCCGCAACCAGCAGGGCCAGTGCGTGCCGGTCTTCCCGCACGAGTTCATCAAGAGCAACACCCTGTTCGAGGTGGTGCGGGCGGCCGGCGGTCAGACCGCCTGGGCCGACAAGCATCCCGCTTACGATCTGGTCAACGGACCCTCGGGCAAGGGCGTGGCCGACCTGTACACGCCCGAGATCACCAACGTCGACGGCTTCGACGCCACGATGGACGTCGTCTGCACGGTGAAAAATGATCAAAAGAAGGTGGCTGCCATCCTGAACCAGATCCAGGGGCGCAACCACGACGCCACCCGCTCGCCGGGCGTCCCCACCGTCTTCGGCATGAACTTCCAGGCGGTCAGCGTCGGCCAGAAGCTGGCGAAGAACAACTTCGACGGTTCCTGCACCGATGACACCGATCCTCTGCTGAACGGCCAACCGGGTGGATACCAGGACGGCTCCGGAGCGCCCAGCGCCGTGCTGACGTACGGCCTGGAGAAGACCGACCAGGCGCTGCAGAGCATGATCGACGGCCTCAAGCACCAGGGGCTCTTCGAATCGACGCTGATCATCGTCACCGCCAAGCACGGACAGTCGCCCATCAACCCGGCGCAGGTGAACAAGCCCGGCCACTTCGGCGACCTGGTGGCGGCGCTGCCCGGCGCGGCCGGTGATCCCGCGGCGCAGGCGATCGTCAGCGCGGCCAACTGCGCCACCGGCGCCTGCGGGTTCGTGATGGACGACGACGTCGCGCTGATCTGGCTGGCCGACCAGAGCCAGACGCCGGCCGTCGCCGCCTACCTGAACACCAACGCCAAGGCGCTGTTCATCGACCAGGTGATGGCGGGCGATGACCTGCTGCTGAAGTTCAACAACCCGCTGACCGACAGCCGCACGCCCGACATCATCGTGCAGCCGACGTATGGCACGATCTACACGACGTCGAAGAAGAAGAACGCCGAACACGGCGGCTTCAGCTTTGGCGACACCAACGTCGGTCTCATCGTTTCAAACCCGCACCTCAAGCGCCGCACGTTGAAGACGCCGGTGGCGACGTCGCAGGTGGCGCCCAGCATCCTGCGCGCGCTGGGACTGGATCCAGACGCGTTGAAGGCCGTGGCGAACGAAGAGACGCCCGTTCTGCCCGGCCTTTCGAACTGAATGATCCGAACCGGCGCTGACTGGCGACCCCGCCGAGACTCAGCCCCACACCTCCCCGCGCCTTGGTGCCTGCATCCGTTCCGCTACGAACGCTGCCGATGACGGATCTGTCAGCGACTTTTGTCTCTTCTGGTTTCACTCGATAGCTGCAGCGCTTGCCCCGAGCGAGCCGACGTAGCGTGGGCGGGTGGCGCGGAAGGAAGGGGCCACAGCGGGACGGTTCGGCGGGGCCGTTGTCCCTCTGCGCTTCTGATACACAGCTCGCGTTGTCTAGAATCTCGAACGCGGCCCCGGCGAAGCGGCCCGATGGGGAAGGTTTCCTGCAGCGACAGGACCCGCCCACGCGGAGGAGGCGGACGCCGCAAGGTCCACCTCAGCTCTTTGGACTTGTGGCCAATGATGAGCTGCCCGCCCCTACTCGTGGCGCAGCGCCTCCAGTGGATCCATCACGGAGGCGCGCCGCGCTGGATAGAAGCCGAAGAAGATGCCCACCGCGACCGAGAAGGCGCTGGCCAGGACCATCCCCTGAAGCGAGATGGAGACCGACCAGTCCAGCGCCCGCTCGACGGCGAAGGCGCTGGCGATGCTGAGCAGGACGCCCAGCGCGCCGCCAAAGAGGCTGAGGATGACCCCTTCGGCCAGGAACTGAAGTTGCACCGCCGTCCGGGTGGCGCCCACCGCCAGCCGCAACCCGATCTCGCGGGTCCGTTCGGTCACCGACGCCAGCATGACGTTCATGATCCCGATCCCGCCCACCAGCAGCGAGATCGACGCCACCGCCACCAGCAACAGGGCGAATGTCCTGGCGGTCTCGATCTGCACCTTGATGATCTCGTCGGGCCGCCGGATGTTGAAATCGTCGTCCTGGCCAGGGGCGATGCCGTGGCGCTGGCGCAGCAGCCTGACGATCTGATCGATGGCCGGACCGACCGCCTCGGCCGTGACGGCCGAGCAGAGGATGTCGTCCAGCCAGGTGAACCCTTTGCCCCGGATCTTCGTCTGCGCCGTCGTGTACGGAAACACGATGGTGTCGTCCTGATCCTGACCCCAGCCGGTCTGCCCCTTGGCGCCCAGCACGCCCACCACCCGGAAGACCTGGTGCTCGACCAAGATCAGCTGTCCCAGGGGGGGCTCTTCCCCGAACAGCTGCTGGCGGACGGTCTGCCCGATCAGGCAGACGTTCGCCGCCGCGTCGACGTCGCTTCGAGAAAAAACGGCCCCCTGTTCGATCGTCCAGGCCTTGATGTCGACGTACTCCGGACCGACACCGCGATAGTGCGTGGTCCAGTTGCGGCGGCTGAAGCCCAGATGGACGGTGCCGTCGACGTTGGGCGTGGCGCTCTTGATCAGCGGCACCTCGGCGCGGATGGCGTCCAGATCGGCCAGCGTCAGCGACGTCGTCCCGTGACTGCCGGTCCGCACGCCGTTGACGTTGCGCGCGCCCGCCTCCACCCAGACCAGGTTGTCGCCCAGCTGTCGCAGCTGGTCGGCGGTTCGGGCAGAGCCGGCGCTGCCGATGGCCACCACCAGCACGACGGCCGCGATGCCAATGGTGACGCCCAGGGTGGACAGGCCGCTGCGCAGCTTGTGGCGCCACAAGGCGCGAACCGCGCAGAGAAAGATCGCCCACGTCCTGGAGAACGAGACCGCCACGTTTCCCTGCAGTCTACCTTCAGATTCTAGAAGGCGACGCGGTAGGCGAGCTGGCGGGACACCGGTCCCGGCGCGCCGACCAGCCCGCCCGCCAGCGCCCCCGATCGATAGGCGTTGAGGTCGTCGATGCTTCCCGTCGGCTGGGTCAGGATGATGGCCTCGCCGATCACCGAGCCGCTGATGGCGTTCAGCGCGCCGGCGCCCCAGTGGTGATACCCGAGGCCCAGGAAAAGCCCCACGCCCGTGTTGAGGACGACGTTGCCGACGTGCAGCCACCAGCGCTGGCCATCGGCCTGGTTGGTGGCGTCACGGAGCAGCCGCGTCTCTGCGTCGGCCAGCAGCCGGCAAACGTCTTCGCCGGCATCGCCGCGGCCGTCATCGCGCGGGACGCGCGCGGCGACCCGCTGGTGCAGGACGCGGGCGTCGGCGATGACGTCAAGGGGCGCGATCAACAGCGGGACAATGCCGATGACGGTGGTCCCGGCGCCCACGTACCAGTCGATGCGCTGGTCCGCCGACACGAAAGCCAGGGGCACCGCGTTGGCCACCGTGGCCGCCACCAGACCGGCGCCCCACCCCCATGTCCACAAACGCGCCCGCCGCGCCGTCTTCGACAGGTGCGCGTCGATCCAGGCCAGCCGTTGTTCGGGATCGATCCCTTCCAGGGCGGTGCTGGCCCAAAGGGGCGACGACACGGAGGAGGACGAGGACGACGACGACGCCGCTGCCGGCGCCGGGCAGCGCTGGGCTGCCACTGCCACCGCCGGGGTGACGCCCAGACAGAGCAGCGCCGCCACCGCCACGCCGGCGACAAGGTGCGTCAGCGCGGTCGATGCCCGGTCGACGCTGCCCGAAGAGACCTGGTTCAAGCGCGCCAACCTGCGGGCAGTATGTCCCGGAACCTGGGAGATTGCGCGGTCTTGTCCGCGGCTTGTGGGCGGCCAGGCCTCAAGGGCGCCGCCGGTTTGGCCGATCTAATGATCATGGGGCCCAACGGCGAGGGGAACCTTGATGGTGAACATTTGTGCGCAAGCACCTGGGTCGCGCGTTGCGCGACGACGGGTGAAGCCGCATGACCGTCGAGCTTGACGAGATCGTCGCCGAGTTTCTGATCGAGGCGCGCGAGAACCTGGACGTGCTGGACGGCGAATTGCTGGCGCTGGAGGGGAGCGCCGCCACCTCGGGAACCGTGGCCAGCGTCTTTCGCCGCGTCCACACCATCAAGGGCGCCTGCGGGTTCATGGGATTTCCGCGCCTGGAGGCGGTGGCTCATGCCGCGGAGAACCTGTTGTCGAAGCTGCGCGACGGCGAGCTGCGGCCGACGGCGGAGATGGTCACCGCGCTGCTGGAGATGGCCGACACCATGCGCGGGATCCTGGGGCGCATCGAGGGCGGCGGCGACGAGGGGACCGCCGACCATGCGCCGCTGATCGAGCGCCTGGTTCACCTGCAGAGCGGCGAAGCGGACACGAACGCCGAGGCCGAAGCCGAGGCCCACACTGACGCTGACGCCGACGCCGACGCCGACGCTGACGCTGACGCTGACGCCCAGGCCGACGCCGACGCCCAGGCGGAAACCGCCGCGGACGCTGACGCTCCCCGTGTGCCGGCGCCGCTGCCGGCGCGTCCTGCTCCCGCCATCGCAACCACCGGCGCCCCACCCGCACCAGCCCCCGACGAGCTGCCGGTGATCAGCGCCGTCGACGGATTCGTTCGCGTCGATGTGGGCCTGCTGGACAAGCTGATGAACCTGGTGGGCGAGCTGGTGCTGGCCCGCAACCAGGTGCTGCAGGTGGCGCCGCGGGTCGCGGACGAGACGTTCGCGGCCACGTCGCAGCGCCTGAACCAGATCACCACCGAATTGCAGTCCAGCATGATGAAGACGCGCATGCTGCCCATCGCCACCATCCTGGACAAGCTGCCGCGCGTGGTCCGCGACCTGGGGCGCATCTGCGGCAAGCAGGTGCGCCTGCAGACCGAGGGGCGCGAGACCGAGCTGGACAAGACCATCCTCGAGGCGATCAAGGATCCGCTGACGCATCTGATCCGCAACTGCGTCGATCACGGCATCGAGCCCCCCGCCGCCCGCCAGGCCCGGGGCAAGGCGACCGAGGGCAGCCTGGTCATTCGCGCGTATCACGAGAGCGGTCAGATGAACATCGAGATCTCCGACGACGGCCGCGGGATCAACCTGCCAGCCATCCGCACCAAGGCGGTCGACCGCGGCCTGGTCACGGCCGAGGACGCCGCCCGCATGAGCGATCGCGACCTGCAGGCGCTGATCTTCTTGCCGGGGTTCTCGACGGCGGTGCAGGTCAGCAACGTGTCGGGGCGCGGCGTGGGGATGGACGTCGTCAAGACCAACATCGAGAAGATCGGCGGCCTGGTCGAGGTGGAGAGCCGCGCCGACGTGGGCACCACCTTCCGCATCAAGATCCCGCTGACCCTGGCCATCATCCCGGCGCTGATCGTCATCAGCGACGGGGATCGCTTTGCCATCCCGCAGGCCAATCTGCGCGAGCTGGTGCGCCTGGACGGAGCGCGTGCCCGCCACGACGTCGAGTGGGTGCAAGGGGTGCCGGTCTACCGGCTGCGCGGACAGCTGCTGCCCCTGGTCTATCTCGGTCGCGCCCTGGGCCTGGGCGATCCGCCCGCTGGCAGCGACACCACCCTGAACATCGTGGTTCTGGAGGCGGAGAATCGCCTGTTCGGACTGGTCGTCGATCGCATCCACGACGCCGAGGAGATCGTGGTCAAGCCGCTGGCGCCCGCGCTCAAGTCGCTGGGCGTGTTCGCCGGCGCCACCATCCGCGGCGACGGACGGGTCGCGCTGATCCTGGACGTGCTGGGGATCGCCAAGCTGGCCAACGTCACCTCCGCGGTCAAGCACGCCAGCCGGTTTGTCGAGACGGTTGTCCCCATCGCGGTCGGACCCCAGCCACAGACGCTGCTGCTGTTCGTCACGCGCGACGGCCGGCGCATGGCCATTCCGCTGTCCAGCGTGGCGCGCCTGGAAGAGTTCGCGCCGTCGATGCTGGAGCGGGTGGCGGAACGGCACGTGGTTCAGTACCGCGGCGCGATCCTGCCTCTGGTCGAGATCGGCGATCTCCTCGCGCCGCGCGCCGGGAAGCAACGGGCCGCCGACCTGCCACCGTCCGACGACGTGGTCCCGGTGGTGGTCTACAGCGACGGCCAGCGCCAGGTGGGGCTGATGGTCGGCGCGATCGTCGACGTGGTCGAGCAGCTGGTGCCGGCGGGCTGCGACGAGGGCGTGTCCGGCGAGATGGCCGGCTGCCTGGTGATCGGCGAGAAGGTCACCCAGCTGGTCGACCTGCAGCGTCTGGTCCGCCTGGCGCCCGACAGCCTGTTTCCGGGGGTGGCCGCATGAACCTGCCGACGGCACCCCAGCACCTGTGCACGTTCACCGTCGGTCCTTACTGGTTCGGCGTGTCGGTCGATCGCGTGCAGGAGGTGGTTCGCCACCAGCCCATCACCCGCGTCCCTCTCGCCCCGCCGGCGGTGCGGGGCCTCATCAACCTGCGCGGTCAGATCGTCATGGCCATCGATCTGCGCCGCTGCCTGGGACTGTCCGCCGCACACGGAGGCGCCGGCGCCAGCGCCGATGCGCCGCCACCCATGAACGTCATCCTGCGCGGCCCCGACGGCCCCACCAGCCTCCTGGTCGACAGCATCGGCGACGTGCGCGAGGCCGACCCCGCGCTGTTCGAGCGGCCGCCCGAGACGCTGGGCCCGCCCACCCGGGCGCTGATCCGCGGGGTCTACAAGTTCACCAGCCGGCTGCTCATCGAGCTGGACGCCGATCGAGCGCTGGCCCAGGCGACCGTGGAACGAAAGAGGGAAGAAAGGACACCGGAATGAAGAATCTCAAATTGAGTCACCGCCTGATGGGCGGTTTCGGGCTGCTACTGATCGGCGTGGCCGTGCTGGGGGTCATGTCGCTGAGAGGGCTCAGCCACCTGGACGACCTGGACGCCGCCATCACGCCCGCCAACGCCGAGGTGGTGGGCAGGACCATCGCCCGCGCCGTGGACGGCGTCTCCACCATGATCTGGACCACCATCATCGGCGCCATCGTCTGCGGGTTTGCCGCGGCGATGCTGATCAGCCGGTCGATCACCAACCCGGTGACGTCGCTGCTGCAGCACGTGGCGCGCGTGCGGCAGGGCGACCTGGACTCGCGCTGTGCGTACGAGAGTCACGACGAGATCGGCCAGCTGGTCACGGAGATGAACCGCATGACGGAGGCGCTGAAGGCCGCCCGTCAGAATGACCGGGCCCACGCCGAAAACACCGAGCGCGAAAATCAGCTCCTGCAGGAGAGGGTCGACGCGCTTCTGAAGGTGGTGCAGGAGGTCGGCCGCGGCGATCTGACCCAGGAGGTGGCCATCAACGGCCAGGACGCCATCGGTCAGATGGGCGAAGGCCTGCAGCACCTGATCGAGGACCTCAACAAGAACATGGCGTCGATCGCCCGCACGGCGCAGGCCCTGGCCGCGTCGTCAGAGCAGATGACCGCCTGGTCGCAGCAGATGGCGGCCAACTCCGAGGAGACGTCGGCGCAGGCGGAGACCGTCTCGGCCGCCGCCGAGCAGGTCAGCCGCAACGTCGCCACGGTGGCCACCGGCGCCGAGGAGATGACCGCGTCCATCAAGGAGATCGCCAAGAGCGTGCACGACGCCCGCAAGATCGCCACCACCGCCGTCGACGTCGCCGAGGTCACCAACGTCACCATCACCAAGCTGGGTGTCAGCTCGCTGGAGATCGGCAAGGTGATCAAGGTGATCAATTCGATCGCCGAGCAGACCAACCTGCTGGCCCTGAACGCCACCATCGAGGCGGCCCGGGCCGGCGAGGCCGGCAAGGGGTTCGCGGTGGTCGCCAACGAGGTCAAGGAGCTGGCCAAGGAGACCGCCAAAGCCACCCAGGACATCAGTCAGAAGATCGAGGCCATCCAGGGCGACACCGCCCGATCCGTCAAGGCGATCCAGGAGATCTGCACCATCATCCGCCAGGTCAGCGACATCTCGAGCACCATCGCCAGCGCCGTCGAGGAGCAGACCGCCACCACGAACGAGATCGGACGCAATGTCTCGGAGGCGGCCAAGGGGACCAGCGACATCGCCCGCAACATCACCGGCGTGGCCACGTCGGCGCAAGGCACCGCCTCCGGCGCCACGGAGACGCAGGCCGCGGCGACCGCCCTGTCGCACATGGCGGTCGAGCTGCAAGAACTGGTCAGCCAGTTTCTGCTGGCCGACGACAACGATCGCTCACGGATGAACGGACGCGTGGTGTCCGGCCGGGCCCGCGCCGGCGCCGGCGCCCAGCGCGAGCCCGCGCGCGCGACCGGCGCCAGCAACGCCCGGCCGAGAACGAACGGCGTCGTCACGCCCAACGGCGCCAACGGCACCAACGGCGCCAGTCACCCGGACCAGGCGCCCGCGGCGCCGCGCGCCGGCCGGCGGCACAGAGACGACGAGCTGCTCTGAGCCTGCCCATGCGTCGTATTCGCGTTCTGGTGGTCGATGATTCGGTGGTGGCCCGCCGGCTGCTCAGCGACGCCATCGCCAGCGATCCGGCCCTGGAGGTGGTGGGGACAGCGTCGCACGGGGGCATCGCCCTCAAGAAGCTGCCCCTGCTGAACCCGGACATCGTCACCATGGACATCGAGATGCCGGAGATGGACGGCCTGGCCGCGCTGGCCGAGATTCGCAAGCTCGATCGCAAGCTGCCGGTGGTGATGGTCAGCTCGCTGACCGAGCGAGGCGCCGCGGCCACCCTGGACGCCCTGGCCCTGGGCGCCAGCGATTACGTCACGAAACCGACCAGCGCCAGCGGCGTCGCCGGTCGCGACCAGATGCTGGACGAGCTGGTGGCCAAGCTGAAGGCCTTCGGCGGCGGTCCGACAGCGATGCATCCGGCGACGCATCCCCTGGCGCGACATCAGCCGCTGGCCGCGCCCCCCGCCAGGACCACGACCACGGCCACGAACCGGCGGCGGATCGACGTCGTCGCCATCGCCATCTCCACCGGCGGGCCAAACGCCCTGGCCGAGATGATCCCCCAGCTCCCCGGCGATTTTCCGGTACCGATCTTGATCGTCCAGCACATGCCGCCGCTGTTCACCAAGCTGCTGGCCGATCGGCTGGCGGCCCGGTCCGCCGCCGCGGTGAAGGAGGCGGCGGCCGGCGACAAGTTGCAAGCGGGCACCGTCTATATCGCGCCCGGCAATCACCACATGCTGGTGCACCGCACGGGGCCCAGCGTCTCGATCGTCCTTGATCAAGGCCCACCGGAAAATTCCTGCCGCCCGGCCGCCGACGTGCTGCTGCGTTCGGTGGCCGAAGTCTACGGTCCGGGCACGCTGGCCGTCGTCATGACCGGGATGGGGCACGACGGCCTGGCGGGCTGCCGGGCCATTCGCCAGCAGGGCGGACAGGTGTTCGCCCAGGACGAACAGAGCAGCACCATCTGGGGCATGCCGGGGTTCGTCGTCGAGGCCGGGCTGGCCGACGAGATTCTGTCGCTGGGCGCCCTGCCCGCCGCCATCGTCCGGCGCGCCGCTGTCGGACGTGGACTGCCGCTGTCCATCGCGGGAGGTCGCGGGTGATGAGGGCGCTGCACACCGCGGTCGCCTCGTCCGGCTCCGGCGCGGCGTTCGATTACCTGCGCAAGATGATCTATGACGGCGCCGCCATCGTCCTGGACGAGGACAAGCGGTACTTGCTGGAGGCGCGCCTGGGCCCCCTGTTGCTGGGTGAAGGCCTGCGGTCCTTCGACGACCTGGTGGCCCGCTTGGAGGCGCCTGACGGCGCCCTCCTTCGCCGGCGCGTGATCGAGGCCCTGACCACCAACGAGACCTCTTTCTTCCGCGACAAACGCGCCTTCCAGGCCTTTCGCTACCACGTCATTCCGCAGCTGCTGATCGATCGCGCCGGCACCCGGAAGATCAGCATCTGGTGCGGCGCCAGCTCGACCGGGCAGGAACCGTACAGCGTCGCGCTGATGCTGAAAGAGTTCGACCGCGTCCTGTCCGACTGGACGGTGGAGCTCCTGGCCACGGACATCTCGACCGAGGTCCTGGCGCGCGCCGCCGCCGGGGTCTTTTCTCAGATGGAGATCAATCGAGGGATGTTGCCGTCGCTGCTGTCACGCTTCTTCGACAGGAGCGGCAACGACTGGATCATCCGCAACGAAGTGCGCAGGATGGTCACCTTCCGGCAGATGAACCTCATCGACCACTGGTCGTACCTGCACGACGTCGACGTCGTCTTCCTGCGCAACGTCCTCATCTATTTCGACGTACCGACCAAGCGGCGCATCTTCGAGAAGCTGTGCCGGACCTTGCGCATCGGGGGCTACCTGTTCCTGGGCAGCGTGGAGAGCACGCTGAACCTCACCGACAACTTCAGGGAAGTCGCGCTCGGCAAGAGCATCTTCTACCAGCGAATCAAGTGAGGTTTTGCAGCGATGACAAAGCTCCCCAATCCGGAACGACTGGCCGCGCTGGTTTCCAACGTCACCCAGACCATGTGCGGCATTTCGTTCGGGATCGCCCAGCCGAACGATCCGGCCATCGCGTGCTGGCGCATGGCCTCGCTGAACATCAGCGGCGCCCACCCGCTGCACATGGCGCTCTACTCCGACGAACGGGGGTGCACCGCGCTCGGCTCGGCGCTGTTCGATTGCGCGCCGGACGCCCTGGACAGCAGTATGATCAACGACTCTTTATGCGAGCTCCTCAACATGGCGGCTGGACAGATCAAGGGCGCCCTGGCGCTGGACCAGACGCTGGGCCTGCCCAAGATCATCACCGTCGCCGAGCTGTCCCCGCGCGCGCAGGCGTCGCTGCAGGAAGGGGTTCTGTTGCGCAGCCGGGACGCCGTGAACCTGATGATCTGGATCTCCGAGGGGCACGAATGACGTCTCCCCAAGAAATGAAAGGGAAAGGAACCGTCTGATGGGCAAGATCCTGACCGTCGACGACAGCCGCGCCGTTCGCATGTTGGTGGGCAAGCAGGCCCGCGAGCTGGGACTGGAGGTGGTCGAGGCCGAGGACGGCCAGCAGGCCCTGGCCCGCATCGCCGAGGATCACTACGACATCATCGTCCTGGACATCACCATGCCGGTGCTGGACGGTCCGGCCTTCCTGGCCGAGCTGCGCCAGAAGGGCGATCTGACGCCGGTGTTGATGCTGACCTCGGAATCCAAGCGTTCCATCGTGACCACGCTGATGAAGCTGGGGATCGACGATTTCATCTTGAAGCCGTTCAAGGCCGAAGAGCTGAAGGCCAAGATTGCAAAAGTGCTCGCAAAAGTTCTGGCCAAGAGTTCGCCCGGGAGCGCGGCCCCGACGGCGGCGGCCGCCGCCACCGACGAATCGGCCGTCGCCGGCGCCGAACCGGCCGCAGGCGCCAAGCCGACCGTGGACATCCTGGTCGTCGACGACATGGAGAACGTGCAGAAGCGCCTGCGCTCGATGATCCCGGAGGCGGTCTCCCTGCGGGGCGTGACCACCGCCCACGCGGCGTTGACCGCGGCGCGCGATCGGACGTTCCGCCTGATCATGATCGACAACGACATACCCAGCACGGACAGCACGTCGTTGATGCGCCAGCTGCGCGTCGTCCAGCCGCAGGCGGCCTTCGTGTCGCTGTCCCTGCGCACGGTCAGCAAGGCCCAGGAAGAAGCGCGGGCCGCCGGCTTCGAAGCGACGCTGTTCAAACCATTCGACCAGGTCGCCATGGACGAGCTGCTGCAGCGGTTCTTCGACAACCAGGAGCTGCTGGTCATCAAGGAAAACGTGCTGGCGGTGGCCCCGTTCAGCGGGCGAGAGACCAAGCTGCCCAGCTATTTTGGTCAGGTCAGCGGCAAGGTTCCCAAGGCCGTCGAGGAGATGGCCGCCGCCTGCTTTGCCGACGTGGTGGTGGACATCGCCGCCATGCCGGTCCTGCCCGAGCAGTCGGCCCGCCTGGTGTTGCAGATCAAGGAGCATTGCCGTCGTGTCGGCATGGAGATGCGCCTGGTGGGATCGCTTGAACTGCAGCGGGTCCTGCGCCAGCTGGCGGACACCGCCGACGTGCCGGTCTATGCATCGGTCAGCGACGCGCAGTCCGGAAATCCGTTGCCGTCGCCCAAGGAGCGCACCAGGTGAGCACCGCTGGACCACCGTCGGACGCCCCCCCGCCCGCCGCGCCCGAGGGGCGAATCGCCGCCGAGATGGAGAAGATCGTCACCAAACGGATCGCCTCCGATCAGCTGGTCTTGCCGGCGATACCGGCCGTGGCGCTGAAGTGTCTGCAGCTGATCAAGAACCCCGACTTCTCTCTGAAGGACGCCGCGGCGATCATTGAACGCGATCCCATCCTGACCGCGCGCATCGTGCGGCTGGCCAACAGCGCCGGGATGGCCACCCGCGACCCCGCGCAAAGCGTCCTGGCGGCCGTCACCCGCCTGGGCCTGCAGAAGCTGCGGACGTTCCTGGTCGAATCGTCGGCGCGCCAGGTCTTCGAATCGCGCGACCCGCGCATCGTCGAGGCGTCGCGCAAGGTGTGGGAGCACTCGCTGGCCGTGGCGATCCTGGCGCGCGACGTGGTCGCTTTCTCCAATGCCGGCCCGCCCGATTTTGGATACCTGGGCGGCCTGCTGCACGACGTGGGAAAGCCGGTCGTCGCCGCCATGCTGCTGGAAGCGGAGAAGGCGATCCGGGGCGCCAAGACCGCCACCACCTGGATCGGGTCCGGCGAATGGATCGCCGTCATCCAGCGCGTCCACCGGCATGTGGGCGTGGCGCTGGCCGAGAAATGGGAGCTGCCCGACCCAGTTTTGCGCAGCATCCGGGACTGCCAGGAGTACGACAACGCCGATCGCCTCTCCATCGCCAACGCCGTCCGCTTCGCCAACGCCCTGGCCAAGCAGCAAGGCATCTATGAAGGGACCATCGTCCCCGACGACAACGACGCCCTGCTGATGGTCGGCCGATCCCTGCTGGGCCTCGACGAGGAGACCGTCACCCGCCTGACCACCGGCCTGCGCGACAACGTCAAGGAACAGCTGAGCTGAGCCGAGACTGAGCGGCCGAGTTGCGAGAGGGGCCGCTAGCGAATCCCCAGGCTGACACACAACCCGCCGCCACCGTCGGCGGCCTGGCAAACGCCCTTGGGCGGCAGGCAGACGATCTGGGGGCAAGGGATCGCTCGCTGGCGGGTGCCGCAGCTGGCCTGATCCCACGCTGCTTTCAGCTGATCCAGCTCGGCGCTCCCGTTCACCGGCACTTGGCAGCCGCCGCCGCAGGCTGACAGCGAAGCAAACGCCGACTGCGCGCACTGGTCGGTCGCCCCCACCATGCAGTGTCGCGCCGTGG
>DATLVT010000660.1:0-5393 GCA_035577105.1 Polyangia bacterium | reverse complement strand
CCGCGCTGGGCGCCACCGTCGAGGTGGCCGGCCCCACCTACGATATCGCCGAAGCAGAAGCCAAGCGCCGCGCCGCCGCCGACCCCGAGCTGGTGTTCGTCTCGGCCTTCGACGACGACCATGTCATCGCCGGCAACGGCGGCGTGCTGGCCCGGGAGATCCTGGCCCAGCTCCCCGACGTGCAGGCCGTGGTGGTGCCCGTGGGGGGCGGCGGCCTGGCCGGCGGCCTGGGCGTGGAGATGGTGCCGCGCGGGATCAAGATCCTGGGCGCCTCGCCCGAGGTGAACTGCGCCATGCGCCGGTCGCTGGAAGAGGGCAGGGCGCTCACCGTCTACGAAGGCGGCCCGACGCTGGCGGAGGGCCTGGAGGGCGCCGTCAGCGAACGAACCTACGCCATGGCCCGCGATTACTTTCCCGACATCGCCCTGGTCAGCGAGGTGGCCATCCGGCAGGCCATCGTCTACGCCTATCGCACGCTGGGCATCCTGTGCGAGGCGTCGGCGGCGCCCGGCATCGCCGCTCTGCTCGACGACGCCAGCGCCATCCGCGGCCGGCGCACGGTCATCGTCATCTCGGGCGGCAACATCGAGCACGATCTGCTCGATCAGCTGCTGGCCGGCCCGGCGCCCACCGGCGTCTAGGCCTGACCCTTTCTCCGCTTCACATCTTGGCGGCCTGTTCGGCCGCCGCTGTCTTGGCGCGGGTCTGGGCCGCCGTCCGCAGCTCGTGCCCGGTGGGCCCGTCGCCCAGCTTCTTGCGCGCCGACAGTCCGTGCCCGGGGCCCAGGATGTCGCGCAGGTAGGCCTGGTACTGGAACGTGTCCGAGTGATGTTCGTTGTGGCAGCCGAGGCAGGTGGTCTCGGGCGTCTCGCGGTGCACGGCGCTCGGTTCCTCCAGGCCTTTTGCGGCGACGTGCAACGACCCCGGGCCATGGCAGGTCTCGCACTGCACATCGGTGAGCCCTTTGCTGTGCCCCAGGGCGCTGCCGCCCACCTGGCCATAACCGGTGACGTGACAGGCGACGCACTTGTAATCGGCTTGCTTGCCGCCCGCCACCAGCGTCTGCCAGGCCTCGGCGTGCACGGTGGTCTTCCAGAAGGTGGCCGCCCCCTTGTGGCAACCCACGCACTTGCTCATGCCGACGTAAAAGGCGCGCCCTGGTTCGGGCGGCGGCACCGGCGCGGCGTGCTGCAGGTTGACCGCGGCGATCCTGGCGTCCAGGCGTCTCATGGCGGCGCCCATCGTCGGATCGCGCTGCAGGTCGCGGTTGAGGGCGATCAGCCGGTTGGTGAAATAGCTGCCCGCCGGCGGCGGCGAAAACGGCTGGCCCAGCCGGGCCCGTTCGGCGACCAGTTCACCGCGCTCGGCTCGTTTGCTGGCCACGAACGCGGAATCCCCGCCGCTGGCACCGTTGCCCGACGACCAGCGGGCCAGATCGTCGTCCAGTCGTTTGATCGACTGATCCACCTCGGCAACGCGCGCCCGGTTGGCCTCGGCCCCGCCCGCGTCCAGCAAGGGAGCGCCCCCGCCGCGCAGGACCAGATCGATTCGCCCCACACGCTGAAGCTCGTCGGCGGGCGTCACCAGGAACGCCTGCCCCACCTTGTCGGCCCGCGCCGCTCCCTTGCCGACCTGCCGCCCCGCCACCACGAAATCGGCCCCCGCGTCGCGCGCCACCCGCCGCGCCGCCGCGCGCTCGATGGGCGCCAGCACGACGACGATCTCGGCACCCTCGCGGCGCAGCCGGGCCACCTCTCGCTGCGCAGCCTTGACCGGATCTTCGCTGGTGACCCCCAGGGCAGCGCCCAGCGCCTGATCGGCCACGCCCAGCAGGCCAACCTTGATCTCACCGACGGTCACCACGTGCGCCGGTTCCAGCACGGCGCTCGGCCCCAGGTTCGACGCCAGCCGCTTCGGCTTCACCAGCGCCGCGCCACCGACCAGATCGGTTTCGGCCAGGCCGGCGCCGCCCAGGCCCAGGTTGGTCAGCTCGGCGGCCAGGAACTTGGCCCGCAGATCATCGGCCGGCCGCTCCTTCGGCGAGACGCCGCCCTCGGCGTACAGCAGGCCGCCCGCGTCGACCAGCAGCGTGGCCGCCCCCTGCGCGCGCGCGCCGCGCACCAGCGCCGCGTACCGGGCGATGTCGCCCAGCGGATCGCTGGTGCAGCCGCACGGCTCCAGCGTCCCGTGAACCTCGGCGGTGTAAAAAATGCTCAGGCGCCGTTCGCCGGGCGCGCCTCGTTCCGGGGCAGCCGTCAGCGCCGTCGCGCCCAGGCCGACCATCAGAGATGCGAGGAGCAGGCTTTGGGCTTTCCGCAAGCGCACCCAATATGCAACCATTGCCGCCCACCGCCAATTCCATCTTCGCCTTGACATCGTTGCAGGTGGCCGATAGCCTCCCGCACTCGCTTTTCGAAGGAAGACTCGATGTCCGTCACCATTCGTCTCACCCGCGCCGGAAGCAAAAAAGTTCCCTTTTATCGTGTGGTCGCCGCCGACAGGCGCAGCCCGCGCGACGGTCGCTTTATCGAACAGCTGGGCGTCTATGACCCGCTGCGCGTGCCGGCCGAATTTCGCGTCGATCAGCAGCGACTTGAGCACTGGCTGAAGGTGGGAGCGCTCCCCAGCCAGACGGTGGGCGAGCTGATCCGCGAGATGCGGAAGGCCGCTCCGCCTGCCGACGCCAAGTCGGGCGCCTGAAGTTGTCGCCTTGCGGGTCTGTCGCCTTGCCTCTTGGCACCCTCACCGATGACTGACAATCCCGAGAGAGCCCGCGACGGGCAGTCCGCCCCGTCGGGTATCGAACCCTCCCTGCGCGAGCTGGTCGACTATCTGGCCCGCGGTCTGGTCGACAAGCCTGAAGAGGTCGAGGTCGAGGAGATCGAAGAGACCGACGCCCTGGTCTTCGAGCTCAAGGTGGCGGAGGAAGATCTGGGCAAGGTGATCGGCAAGCAGGGGCGAACCGCCAAGGCCTTGCGCACCATCCTGTCGGCCGCTTCGGCCAAGATGCGCCGCCGGGTCATCCTCGAGATCCTCGAGTAGCGAGCGGCGAGGCCGCGTTGTTCGACCCTGACACGCTGGCGATCGGCGTGCTGGGCAAGCCTCACGGCGTGCGCGGCGAGATCGCGCTCCGCCCCTTCAACACCGTGGGCAGCCTCCGCGCGCTGAGCCCGGCCGCCGCCGAGGTGGTGTTCCTGGTGCGCGACGGAAAGACCACCCACCTGCGCCTGCGCGTCTGCCGGGCCGCCGGTGACCACCTCCTTCTCGCCTTCGAGGGTGTCGACTCGCTGGAAGGGGCACGGGCCCTGGTCCACAGCGAGGTGCGCGTCCCCCGCAAAGCCCTGCCGCCCCTCGCCCCCGGCGAGTACTACGTCGAAGACGTCGTCGGTTGCGACGTGGTCAACGCCGCCGGGCAATCGCTCGGTCAAGCCACCGGCACGTTCTGGAACGGTGCCCACGACGTGATGGCCGTGAAATCGACCGCGGGCGAGCTGCTCATTCCGATGGTTCCCGCCGTGGTTGTCTCGGTCGACGCCCCGGCCCGGCTGGTGCGCGTCGAGTGGGAGGTTCCTGCCGATGAGTGAAGCGGCGGAGACGCTCATCACCTTCGAACTGGTCACGCTGTTTCCCGAGATGCTCCAGGGGTTCCTGGCCGCTTCGTTGCTGGGCAAGGCCATCGCCGCCGGGCTGGTGGCGGTGCGCTTCACGAACCCGCGCGACTTCGGCAAGGGGCGCCACCGCTCCGTCGACGACACGCCCTACGGCGGCGGACCAGGAATGATCCTGGGCGTCGAGCCGGTGGCCGCCGCCCTGCAATCGATCGTCGACGCGCGTGGGCCCGCCCACCGCATCCTGCTGTCGCCGCAGGGTCGGGTCTTCGATCAGCGTCGGGCCCAGGAGCTGTCTCGGCTGTCCCGCATCGTCTTCATCTGCGGCCGCTATGAAGGCGTCGACGAGCGCGTCGCCCTGGCCCTGTGCGACGAGCAGCTGAGCATCGGCGACTTTGTCCTGGCCGGCGGCGAGCTGGGCGCGGCGGTGATCATCGAGGCCGTGGCCCGCCTCTTACCGGGCGTTCTGGGCTGCGGGATGTCGGTGACCGACGAATCATTCTCCAGCGCCCGGCTGGAGTACCCCCAGTGGACCCGCCCCGAGGTCTGGAATGGCCTGTCCGTTCCGCCCGTGCTGCTGTCCGGGGATCACCAGGCCATTGCCCGCTGGCGCCAGCGCGAGGCCGCGCGCCGCACCCGTGACCGCCGACCGGACCTGCTGGCCCGGCAGCCGCTGACGCCCGAGGAGAAAAGGGCCCTCGACGAGGAAAAAGCCGACGATCAGGCCGCCCTGCAGGCTGACCAGAAAGCCGCCGGGCGAGGCAAAAACCGGCCGGGGCCTTGACTCGGCGGCCCGCTCCGACTAGGAATAACCCCCCTTATGAGCCAGCACCCTCTCATCAAAGAGATCGAGACCAGCTTCAGCCGCGCTGACATCCCGGACTTTCGTTCCGGCGACAGCGTCCGCGTGCACACCCTCATCAAAGAGGGCGACAAGGAGCGTGTCCAGATCTTCGAGGGCGTTGTCATCGGCCAGCACCGGGGGGGCTCGCGCGCCTCGTTCACCGTCCGCAAGATCTCCTACGGTGTCGGCGTCGAGCGCATCTTCCCCGTGCACACCTCGCGCATCGAGCGTATCGAGATCGTGCAGAAGGGCCACGTCCGTCGGGCCCGCCTGAACTATCTGCGCGAGCTGCAGGGCCGCGCCGCCCGCATCAAGGGCGAGAAGACCGCGCAGGACATCGAGGCCGCCGGCGGGTCCAGCGCACCGACGCCGCCGCCGCCCCCGGCCACGCCGCAGGGTTGACCCAGGGAGCGTCTGGCCGTGCCGCCTGGTGGCCTGGCAGGTCGTCCCGGAACCGGCCGCCACGCCGAGGAGCTGGCGGTCGCTCTCCTCGAGAAAGCCGGGCTGCGCGTGGTGGTCCGTAACTGGCGCCGCCCCGAAGGTGAGCTTGACCTGATCGCCGACGATGCCGGTACCTGCGTCTTCGTCGAGGTCCGCTCCCGCACCGGCGACCACCACGGCGATCCGCTGGAATCAATCACCCCGCGCAAACGCGCCCAGATCATCCGCGCCGCCCGCCTCTACCTGGAGGCTGAGCCAACCCACGCCGCCGCCTACCGCTTCGACGTCGTCGGCGTGACCTTCCCCACCGACGGCACCGCCCCCCTCCTCGTCCACCTCCCCAACGCCTTCGACCTGTCCGGCACCTAGCCCAATCGGATCCGGTCGGCGCCGATATTTCCACCGGGAGGCCGGGCTCTGCCCGGCCGGCTCACCTTGCGAGAAGCGCGGGGAGGGCCCGCGGGAGCACCGCCTCCGGATGAAGTCCGGATCCTTCGAGG
>DATLVT010000659.1:0-2682 GCA_035577105.1 Polyangia bacterium | reverse complement strand
CGCCGCTTCGTCGACCAGCGCGGCCGCTAGTTTCTAATGCTCGTCGTGGTGGGGATCTTCGTATTCTGGCTCGGGCGGCTTGGCGGGCGGCGGTTCGGATTGCTTGTTGGCGGCCGAGCCGTCGGAGTCGCCGGAGATCATCGCGCCGGCGGTCAGCATCAGGCCCGAGATCGACGCCGCGTTCTGCAGGGCCACGCGCACCACCTTGGTCGGGTCGACGACGCCGGCCTTCAACAGATCCTCATACTCCTCGGTGGCGGCGTTGAACCCGAAGGCGCCTTTGCCGGCCCGCACCTTGTGAACCACCATCACGCCGTCGACGCCGCAGTTGTCGGCGATCTGGCGCAACGGTGACTCGAGGGCGCGGCGGACGATGTTGACGCCGTACTGGCGGTCGTCGTCGAACTTGAGGCTGTCCAGGGCGCTGGCGCAGCGAACCAGGGCCACGCCCCCGCCGGGAACAATCCCTTCCTCGACGGCGGCGCGCGTGGCCATCAGGGCGTCCTCGACGCGCTCCTTCTTTTCCTTCAGCTCGCCCTCGGTCGTGCCGCCCACCTTGATGACGGCCACGCCGCCGGCCAGGCGCGCCAGGCGTTCGTGCATCTTCTGCTTGTCGTAGTCCGAGTTGGTCAGCTCCATGGCGCGGCGAATCTCGGCCATGCGCCCGCCGATGGCGTCCTTGGTCCCCATGCCCTCGATGATGGTGGTGTTGTCGACGTCGACGGTGACCTTCTTGGCCTGGCCCAGGTCCTCCAGGCTCACCGCCTCCAGCTTGATGCCAGAGTCCTCCATGATCGGGTTGGCGCCGACGACGACGGCGATATCGCGCAGGGTCTCCTTGCGGATGTCGCCGAAGGCCGGCGCCTTGACCGCGCAGCACTGGAACGCGCCGCGCAGCTTGTTCACCACCATGGCCGCCAGGGCTTCCCCCTCGACGTCCTCGGCGATGACCAGCAGCGGCCGGTTCTGGCTGAGCGCCAGCTCCAGCACTGGCAAGAGATCACGCAGGGCCGAGATCTTCTTTTCGAAGACCAGGATGTACGGCATCTCCAGCTGGCACAGCAACTCTTCGGCGTTGGTGATGAAATAGGGCGACTTGTACCCGCGGTCGAACTGCAACCCGTCGACGGCGTGCAGGACGGTCTCGACCGACTGGTTCTCCTCGACGCTGATGACGCCGTCCTTGCCTGTCTTCTCCATGGCCTCGGCCAGGATGTCACCGACCTCGGCGTTGCCATTGGCGCTGATGGTCCCCACCTGGGCGATCTCTTTCTTGCCCTGCACCGGCTTTGACAGCTTCTTCAGCGCCGCCACGACGGCCTCCGTGGCGGCGTCGATGCCACGCTTGAGGTCGATCGGTTTGTGGCCGGCGGCGATGAGGCGGGCCCCTTCGACAAAGATGGCCTGGGCCAGCACGGTGGCGGTGGTGGTGCCGTCGCCGGCGGCGGCGGCGGTCTTGATGGCCACCTCCTTGACCATCTGCGCGGCCATGTTCGTGAACGGCTCGTGCAGGTCGATCTCGCTGGCCACGGTGACCCCGTCCTTGGTGGCCACCGGCGTCGACCAGGGGCGGTCCAGCACGACGAAGCGCCCGCGCGGTCCCAGCGTCACCTTGACCGCGTCGGCCAGCACGTTGACACCCTCCGCCACCTTCCGTCGCGCCGAGTCCGAGAAAATGATCTCTTTGGGTCCCATGCTTCTCCTTCGGGTTTGCCTGCCGGTCCGGCGCTCGCTGCTGACGTCCGCGTCGCCGCGGAGCTTCAGCGCGGTCCGGTGACCGTGCGAAAAAAGAAAGCATGAGCCGTCTGATCGGTCAAGACCGACGAGGGGCGAAGAACGACAGTTTGTCGTCGGAGGCGAGGATTCCGGGGGGCGACCGCCGGGTCAGACCGCCAGGCGAGGCGCCGGGACGGGCAGGGGGGTGCGAAAGGCCGCGACGGGCGCCGGTCCATCCAGCCCGGCCCGGGGCGCCGCCACCACGCGGTCAAAGCACAGCATGGTCGGCCTGGTGGACGTGAAGCGACCGGTCGCCCCCTGCAGGGCAGCGTCCAGCGACGGCGGGCTGGCAAAGGTCAGCGTGCCCAGCAGGCGCCGCAGCTCGTCGGCCCGGTACAGGACCGACGAGGCGGTCAGCGGGCGGGCAAAGTCGTGCTCGGCGTTGCCCCAGGCGAACCGATAGAGCCCGTGGGCGAACCGGGTCATGACCGGAATGCGCTGAGCGCGGCCCGACCGCTGCGAGAGGGTGGCGTTTTCACCCAGCGACAGCGCGCAGCCAATGGCGCGCGGGTCGGTGTCCAGCGCGCGCGAGCCGTCGGTCAGCCGGAAGTCACGCACAAACACCGCGTCGTCATTGATCAGCAAGACGTGGCGGTGCGGCCCCAGCAAGGCGCCCAGCTGCCTGGAAAAGTCGGTCTGACAGACCAGGGTGACGAAGGGATGCTCGGACGCGATGTCGTGGTAGAGGCGCTGGTCCTCGGGGCTCTGCGCCTTGTACAGGACCTTGACGTCCACCTGGGCCCTGTCCTGGCAGTGGCGGGCAAAGGTGCGGAGCGTCTGGTCCACGCTGGCGGCGCCCTTGGCGCTGAAGATCAGGACCAGCGTCTCGGCGGGCCCGGCGTCTTCCTCGTCGGCTGCCTCGGGCAGACCAGCCAGCTGCAGGGCGGCGCGCCCGCAGGCCGGATC
>DATLVT010000658.1:0-6646 GCA_035577105.1 Polyangia bacterium | reverse complement strand
GACGGGGCTTACGTCGATCTGCCGCGCTCGTTCGTCGCCGACAGCGCCTGGGACAATCTGGGGAAGATCTCGCGGGTGACCGCGCCCTACCTGGCCCTGCACGGCACCGACGATCCTTACGTGCAACCGCGCTATTCGATCGAACTGGTGGGCGCGCACGACGCTGCCGGGTTTCCGTCGCAGCTCACGCTGGTCCCCGGCGCCGATCACGGCAACGTTCCCGAGACTCTGGGCCTGGACGTCTACCGGGCCAGCCTGGCCACGTTCATCGAGGCGGCGCTGCCGCCGCCGTGAGCCCCACTAGCGGGAGAGGTCTTCGTCGGCGGCTTCGGCGGATTCGGCGCGCGCCGCCCGCGACCCCGGGGAGACTTCCAGGGATTCGATCCGATAGTTGCCGATCAGACCGGCGACGATGTTGCGCGCCCGCTCGGTGATCTGAGCGTCGCTGAGGTCCAGGCCGTCACGCGTTTGCAAGACCCGGATCCCGGCCGCCACGTCGCGAAGAAGCTGGCGCAACGTGATCACGCTGCGGGTGTACGCGGGCAGTGAGGGCTGAGATGAACGCACCGTGGATGGCATGGTAGGCAGCGGCTTTTGCGAAGTAAAAAAACTGAACTTTTTCTCTCACGTCGATGTAGGTGTGTCAATCACATTGTCTGACACGAGCGGTCGGCACGACGGGCCACGAAACCATCTGGAAGACGACAAGATTGGCCGGTCGATCCCCGTCATCCGCTGTCATCCTCCGTCTACTTTGACGGGGAATGGAGTAACCTCCCCGCCGATGCTCTTCAGCAAAGAGAGGGAGAGGGTGGCCAGTGCCACACGCGCGATTCGCGATCTGATGGTCCGTCCCCGGGCCGATCAAGGCGGCGAAACTGATCTGGGCGGTGGACTGCAGGTGGTGATGCGACTGGCGATGTCGCCGCTGGGATTTGTGCCGCAAGCCGCGGCGCGCTTGCCCGCGCTGTTGCGCGAGCTGGGGGAACGCCGCCGGGCCATCCCCGAACGCCGCCGGATGGCGCCCAACCCCGTGCTGGCGGCGCAGATCCTGTCAGGGTCGCTGCGCGCCGACGAGGTCCTGCGCGAGCGATACCTGAATCTGCTGGCGGCCTCGATGGACAGCGCCACCTGCCGCCAGGTGCACCCCGGGTTCTTGCAGGTGCTGCGGCAGATCACCCCCGACGAGGCGCGCATCTTCAGCCTGTTCGACACCGACGGCCCTTACCCGGTCATCACCGTGCAGGCCCGAAAAAAGTTTGGCGGCTACACGCAGACCGAGCTGCGCAATTTCAACCTGCTGGGCGAACAGGCCGGCTGTGATTTTCCCGAGCGGGCGCCCATGTACCTGGACAACCTTGTCCGACTGGGACTGACCGAGATACGCGCCGCTCGCGTCTCCGAGGACGCGCGGATGTTCAAGGTCGTCGAACAACATCCGCGCGTGACAGAGGCCCTGGCCCGCATCGAGGCGCGGCGACCGGCGCAGCTGGGCCCCAGCGACGAGCCGATCGTCGCCGACATCCAGCGCAAGTATCTGTTCGTCACCGCTTTTGGCCGCCAGTTCTACGACGCCTGCGAGTATCGACCGGAGGCAGAGTCCTAGCGCCGCACCGGCTGGGTCGTCTACCCTTACAACGGCGGTCGCCACCGTCTCTCCTGCGCCGGGAATGCTGTCATGACTGCAGCCACGCCGCCCATCGAACGTGAACCACTCTCTCTGGTCGAGATCCGTGACGTCTGGCCGCTGCTGACTGCGGAAGACCGCCGCGAAGCCTTCCTGCTGCTGCCGCGCGACGAGGCGGAGGACTTCTTCTTCAGCCTGGGCGCCCGCGATCAGGCGCACCTGGTGGCGTCGCTGCCGGCCCGCGATCAACGATCGTGGGTGCGCCTGCTGGCCCCCGACGACGCGGCCGATTTTGTTCAGGCGGGGCCGGAGGACAGGCGCGAGTCGGTGCTGGCCCTGCTGGACGAGCCCACCCGGCGGGAGGTCACGGCCCTGCTGGCCTACTCCGAGGACAACGCCGGCGGCCTGATGAACCCGCGTTTTGCCCGCCTGCGCCCCGACGTCACCGTCGACGAGGCGATCAGTTATCTACGCCGCCAGATGCGCGAGCAGCCTCGGTCGATCTATTACGCCTATGTCCTGGACGCCGACCAGCGCCTCCTGGGCGTGGTGTCCTTCGGCGAGCTGTTCACGGCGGCGCCGCAGACACGGGTGCGCGACATCATGACCACGTCGGTGGTGACCATCCCCGAGCAGATGGATCAGGAGTTCGTCAGCCGCGAATTCGCCATGAACCACCTGGTGGCGATGCCGGTCGTCGATGCCAAGGGGCGCATGAAGGGCATCGTCACCGCCGACGACGTGGTGGAAGTGGTCCAGGAAGAGGCCACCGAGGACATCCAGAAGTTCGGCGGTGTCGCCGCCCTGGAAGCGCCCTATCTGGAAATCCGCCTGGGCGAGATGCTGCGCAAGCGCGTCGGCTGGCTGAGCGTGCTGTTCCTGGGCGAGATGCTCACCGCCAGCGCCATGGGGTATTTCGAAAAAGAGATCGCCCGCGCCGTGGTGCTGGCGCTGTTCGTGCCGCTCATCATCTCCAGCGGTGGCAACTCGGGCTCGCAGGCGACCACGCTGGTGATCCGGGCCATGGCCCTGGGTGAGGTGCGGCTGCGCGACTGGTGGCGGGTGATCCGGCGCGAGTTTCTGGCCGGGGTGGGCCTGGGATTGGTCCTGGCCACGCTGGGTTTTGTGCGCATTGTCGCCTGGCAGGCGGTGTTCCACACCTACGGCGACCACTATATCGGTGTGGCCACCACCGTTGCCGCCAGCCTGATCGGCGTTGTTCTCTGGGGCACGCTGGCGGGCTCAATGCTACCCTTTATCTTGCGCCGTCTGGGATTTGACCCGGCCAGCGCGTCGGCACCCTTCGTGGCAACTCTGGTTGACGTCAGCGGCTTGGTTATCTACTTCACGATGGCGGCGCTCATCCTGAGGGGAAGTTTGCTCTGAGCAGGCGCGAGACCCTGCGCCGTGCCGCTCGCCGGCGTTGGAGTTTTGGAGTAGCGGGGATCGCCATCCTGCTCGGCGCCGCCGAATGCGAGCTGTCCACGCCGGAGCAGCCGGTGGTCCAGGACGAACCGCCGCGGCGGGCCCACTCCGATGAGCTGGAGGACACCGGCTGTCCCCCACTGCCGCCCATCTCCGGCTTCGTCGGTCGCGACGACGGCGCGCTGCTGTTCGATCACGTCTCGCCGTTTCGAGCCACCGGATCGAATCTCTATTACCTGCAACAGCTGCTTTCTTACGCGCAGCAGGACCAGGACGCGACGGCGCTGCGGGTGGTGCGCGAGGTGCTGGACGATCTGGTCTGTCTGTCCTTGCCGGTGGCGCGCATCTGGGGATTCAACGACGCCGCCAGCGACTCGTCTTCGATCCGCCACAGCCCCGCCGACGGTTTTCGCGAGGAAGGGCTGCGCGGCCTGGATCAGGCGGTGTGGGAAGCGAAGAAGCGCGGCATCCGTCTGATCATCCCCCTGGTCAACAACTGGGGCGAGTATGGCGGCCTGCCCGCCTACGCCGCCTGGGCCACGCAGACGCTGGGTGGCCCGTACACGCACGACGATTTCTTCACCACGCCGCAGATGAAGCAGTGGTGGAAGGACTATGCGTTCATGCTGGTCAACCGGGTGAACACCTTCACGCAGGTCGCGTACAAGGACGAGCCGACCATCATGGCCTGGGAGGTCGGCAACGAGCTGCGCTGCCGGAGCTGCCGCGGCACCAGCAAGCTGTCCGACGCCATCGGCGAGCTGGCCACGTTCCTGAAAGACATCGCCCCCCAGCAGCTGATCGCCGACGGCGGCGACGGCTTCGACGACGACCCCACGCCGTACCTCGGCCTCTCCAATTTCTATCCGGTGCGCGGCGACGAGGGCGCCAGCTATTCCAAGCTGGGCGAGATCGACGCGCTTGACATGCTCAGCTATCACTATTACCCGCGCAATTACGGGCTGTCGACGACGCGCGATACGGCCATCTGGATCGAGCGGCATCAGGCGCTGGCCGCCGTGGTCGGCAAGGTCGGCTATCTGGGCGAGTGCGGCTTTGCCGGCTCTGATCGGGATCGCGCCGAGAGCTATGACGGATGGCTGCGCCACCTCTTCGCCGGCAACGCCGCGCCGCTGGGGTTGTTCTGGCAGCTGTTGCCGGCGGGGCGTTCGGCCAATGACGGCTACGCCGTTTATTCGCGGCGCGACAACGCCACGGCCTTGATCCTGGCGCGCTGGGCGAAGTCGCTGCGATAATCGCCGGCGGTGATGTTGCGCGCGAACCTGGAGGCGCTGGCGCGCCGTGATCCGGAGCTGGTCACGCGCATCGGGTGGCCGGTGGACAACCGCCATGTCACCAGCGACGCGGGCGGCGCCCTGCTGTATCAGCTGCAGCAGACGCGGCATCGCCTGACCCCCTCGCCCGAGGCAGTCGCCACCGCGCTGGCGTCCGCGCCGGTGGAAGGCGCGCTGTTCGTGTTCGGCGTGGGCAGCGGCGAGCTGGTCGAGGCGCTGCGCCTGGCGCGGCCGAAGGCGACCATCACCGCGTGGGATCGCGATCCTTGGCTGGTGCGTCTGGCCCTGCAGCGACACGACTGGACCGAGGCGCTGACGTCGGGGCGGCTGCGCCTGCTGCTGGGAACCGACCTGGTGGCGCACGCCGCTGCCAGCGAAGGGCTGACCGGGCCAGGCGTGGTGCTGCACCCGTTGCTGGGCGCCGTCTACCAGAACGAACGCTGGCTGCTGGAGCCGGGGGCGGCGCACCGGCCGCTGGTCGCCCTGGGCACCGGGGGACTCTTCACCGACGATCTGGCCAGCTCGCTGCGCGGTGAGGGGTACGCCGTCTACACGCTGGACATTCACCGGCTGTCGGAAGAGGAGCTGGGGCGTTCGCTGCGCGTCCTGCGGCCGGCGTTCCTGGCGGCCATCAATTACACCGAGGGGCTGGCGGAGTTCGCCGCCGCGCACGGCTGCAAGCTTGTGGTCTGGGAGATCGATCCGGCCACCAGCGCCCTGCCCCCCTGTCTTGCGTCCACCGAGGGCGTTCGCGTGTTCACCTACCGGCGAGCGAACGTCGCGGAGTTTCGCGCCGCCGGCTTCACCCATGTCGCGTACCTGCCGCTGGCGGCAGACCCGCAGCGGCGCCGACCGGTGGCGCTGTCCGGCGACGAGCGGGCGCGCTATGGGGCCCCCGTGGCGTTCGTGGGGTCCAGCCTGGCGCCCCAAAGAGAAGGGTTCCGGCAAGCCTTCCTCGCCGCCTTCAGCAAGGCCGTCAGCGAGGCGGGGGTGGCCATGCTGCCGGAACAGGCGGCAAGCGAGGCGAGCGCGGTCATGGACGACGTGCTCGGCGAGCAGCGACGCGATCTGTCCCGCTATCTGGTGCCCGCGCTGCTGTCGCGCCGCCGGCCCGACCTGGCGGGCGCGGTGCCGCGCCGGATGGACGAGCTGGCCCGGCTGCTGGCCGAGCTGGCGGCGGCCGACAAGCGCGCCGCCGCCGTGGCCCGCCTGGTCCCGCACGGCATCGCCGTGTGGGGTGATGAGGGATGGCGCGCCTCGCCCATCATCGCCGCTGCCTACCGCGGGCCGGCCGGGCACGTCGTCGAGCTGACCAAGATTTACAACGCCGCGCTGATCAACCTGGACGTCGGGCGCCTGTATCAAGACGACATCGTGACCATGCGCGTGTTCGACGTGCTGGCTTGCGGTGGCTTCGTGCTGGCCGAGCATTCGGCGGCGCTGAGCGAGCTGTTCGACGTGGGCAGCGAGATCGACTGTTACCGGACAATGGACGAGATGGAAGCCAAGGTCGTCCACTACCTGGGTCATCCCGAAGCCGCCTGGGCCATCGCCGCGCGCGGGCGGCAGGCGGTGCTGGCCCGCCACACCATCAGCCAGCGCGTGCGCACCATGCTTGCGTCGCTGAAATAAAGGTCGGGCGCTATTTCACGGCGGTCAGGAACGCATCCAGGCCGGGGAACAGCCGCTCGCCGAGCGCGCGCGGCAGGCGGTACTGGGGAAAGATCACCGACGTGTTTCGATTGTGCAGGATGTGCACGACCAGCCCGACCTGATCCTGGGCGGGCACGATCCGCTTTCCTTGCGCGCGCAGCTCGCCCAGAAACGCCACGTCCTCGGCGAAGTTCTTGGCCGGGAATCGCGCCGCCCCGAAGACCGAGCGCCGAAAGAGGTACGAGAACCCATAACCGTCGACGTTCTTGGCCACAAAGTCGGGTTTGAACTGCGCGCTGGTGACGAAGCCGACCGGACCTTCGCCGACCTTGTAGTGCAGCGGGTGGTTCACGCTGGTGTCCCAGAAGAACAGGGCGTCGTCAGGAACCGACAGCGCGAACCAGCCGGCCAGCTTGATGAGGTCCGCGTCGCCCAGGTTTTCAGCCATGGTTCGCACGTAGGGCGGCGCATAATAGTCGTCGTCATCGAAGAAGCCGATCAGGTCGCCCTGGGCCTGCTCGATCAGGCGGTTGCGTTTCTCGCCGATGGTCAGCCGCTGGGGGGTGTGCTGATAGCGAACGCGCCCGTCATGCAGGGCTGCGAAGAAGGGCGAGGGCGACGGGCTGTCGTCGAACACCAGCAGCTC
>DATLVT010000657.1:0-3311 GCA_035577105.1 Polyangia bacterium | reverse complement strand
CGGCACCTTCGACGTGACGGGCGCGGTGCACGTCGGCGAGGTGCTGGCCAACGAGGTGACCCGCCCGGCCAACGACGCCAGCGGCAAGCGGTCGACGATGGACGGCGCCTACCTGGAGACCACCGGGGTGGCCGCCCAGCTCCCGGGCTGGCGCGCTCTGGCCACCTCGTTCGTGAAGGCGCAGTAGGCAGGCCCGAAGGCGACAGAGGCCAGGAAGGACCAGGAAGAGCGGCGGTGGCAAGCGGGTTCCTACAGGCGGCCCTGGAGGCGCAAGATCGGCGCGACCACCACACCGCGCTGGCGTACTTTCGTCAGGTACTTGCCGACGAGCCGCGCAACTGGGTCGGCCACACCGGCCTGGGAAACTCGCTGCGCGCCCTCGGCCAGCTGGACGACGCCATCGCCGCCTGCACGCGCGGCGTGGAGGTGGCCGGCGGCTCGCTGCCGGCCTGGACCCAGCTGGGACTGGCTTACCAGGCCAAGGGGCTGTGGGCCGAGGCCCGGCTGTGTCTGGGCCGCGCCTGCCACATCGAACCGGCCAGCGCCGACGCCCACAACAACCTGGCGGCGCTGGAGCTGCTGGCCGACGACCCGGCGGCCGCCGAGCTGGCGGCGCGCCAGGCGCTGACCGTGGCGCCCGGCCACGCGCGCGCCGCCATCAACCTCGGTCGCGCCCGGAAAGAGCAGGGGGCCCTCGGTGAGGCCATCGCGCTCTATCAGCGGGCCCTCGGCATTGAACCGGGGAACGTGGACGCGGGGTGGAACCTGGGACTGGCGCTGCTGCAGGAAGAGCGCTGGGAGGAAGGCTGGCCGCGGCACGAGCTGCGCTCCGCCATTCCGGAGGCGCCGGCGGGCGTCCCCCGATGGGACGGTCGTCCCCTGGACGGCGGCCGCCTGCTGGTTCAGGCAGAAAAAGGGCTGGGCGACACCATCCACTTCGCCCGGTACGTCAGGCTGCTGAAGGCGCAGGCCGGCGCCGGTCGCGTGGTGGTTGAATGCCAGCCGGCGTTGCGTCGGTTGCTGGTCCGGTGCGACGGCGTCGACGATGTCGTGCCGCGCGGCGATGCCTTGCCGGCGGTCGACGCGTGCGTGGCGATGATGAGCCTGCCGCTGTTGCTGCGCTCGTTCGATCCGACGCTGACCGCGACGGCGCATTACCTGACGGCGGAGCCGGCGCTGGTCGCCCGGTGGAAGGCCGAGCTGCGCCGCCGCCAGGGCAACGACGCCCCCGCCATCGGCATCGTCTGGCAGGGAAATCCCGCCTATCAGGCTGACCACCGCCGCTCGCTGCCACTGGCGACGCTGGTGCCGGTGATCGAGCGGGCCCGGCAGCTGGGCTTCGCCGTTTACAGCCTGCAGAAGGGTCCCGGCAGCGAGCAGCTTCGCGGGCTGCCCGCCCGCCTGGCCGTCGACGAGCTGGGATCGGCGCTGGACGCCGGCCGGGCGATGGGGAGCGCCTTCGTCGACACCGCGGCGGTGATGGCCAACCTGGACGTCGTCATCACGTCGGACACGGCCATCCCGCATCTGGGCGGCGCCCTGGGCGTGCCGGTCTGGTTGCTGCTGGCGCATCTCCCTGACTGGCGCTGGGGCCGGCGCGGGCAGCAGACCCCCTGGTATCCCAGCCTGAAGCTGCATCGCCAGCCCCACCCGGGCGACTGGGCAGCGGTGATGGTCGACGTTTGCGCGGCGTTGCCCCACCTGGAAAGGAAGCGATCATGAACATCACCATCGAGATCGGCCCTGGCGAGCTGATCGACAAGATCACCATCCTGGAGATCAAGGCCGCCCACATCGACGCCCGCGAGAAGCTGGTCAACATCCGCCACGAGCTGGAGGTGCTGCGCCAGGCGCGCGCCGTCGCCATCCCGCCGTCGCAGGCGCTGGCTGATCTGACGGCGCAGCTTCGGTCGATCAACGAGGCGCTGTGGCGAATCGAAGACGACATTCGTGATTGCGAACGCGCCCGTGACTTCGGACAGCCCTTCATCGCGCTGGCCCGCGCCGTCTACCGTACGAACGATCAGCGGGCCGCCGTCAAACGTCAGATCAACGAGCTGCTGTCCGCCGCCATCGTCGAAGAAAAGTCCTACGCCAGGTATTAGGCGCGGAGCTCCCGCGCGGAGCTCCCGCAAGAAAAGCCGCGGCCTGATCTGGTCGGTTCGACGGTTCGGTATCACGTTCCGCACAATGCAGCGGAACACCCGAAACGTTGATCGAGGAGATCGCCATGCGTAACGTCTTCCTGGCTCTGGGAATTGTTGGCGCCCTGGGGTGTGCCACCTCGCCGCCCGTGGCGCAGCAAGAACAATCGTCAGCATCGATCCGGGCGGCCGAGGAGGTCGGGGCGACCCATGTCCCGCAAGCCGCCCTGCACCTGCAGCTGGCGAAGGAAGAGTTCGCGGCGGCCAGGGCCGAACGCTCGGACAAGGATCGGGCCGGGCGTCTGCTGGCGCGGGCGCAGGCCGATGCCGACCTGGCCTTGGCGCTGGCGCGCACGGATGCCGAGCGGTCAGAGGCGCAGACCGCCGTCGATCAGTTGAATCACTTCAACCTGAGCGTGCCGCAGTGACCGGCCGCCGAGAATTCGAGGGAACCATGTCGAGCCGTCAACGCGGTCAAATCACAGTCTTGCTCGTCTCTGCCTGCGCGGGCCTGCTCTTTGGATGCGGCCATCAACCGCCGCGCGAGCTGGTCATGGCGCGAGACGCGTATCAACACGCCAGCACCGGGCCCGCCATGGCCGTGAAGCCGGACGAGGTGCACAAGGCCTATGCCGCGTTGCAGGCGGCTGAACGCAGCTTCTCCGACGATCCCGACAGCCCCGCCACCCGCGATCTGGCCTACATCGCCGAACGCAAGGCGGAGCTGGCGGAGGCGCTGGCGGCCGGCCAGGTCGCCGAGAACAGGCGCGCCGACGCCAAGGACGCCCTGGAGAGAAAAGAGGCGGCGGTGGTTCAGCAGACCCAACGACAGCTGGGCGAGACGAAGCAGCAGCTGGGACAGACGCAACAACAGCTGGACCAGGCCCGCCAGGACTCTCAAAAGACGCAGGCGCAGCTGGCGCAGGAGCAGGACGCCCGCGCCGCGGCCGAGCAGCAAGCCAGGCAGGCCAACGACGCGCTGCTGGCGTTGCAGGCCAAGGAAGAGGCGCGCGGCATGGTCATCACGCTCTCGGGCAGCGTGCTGTTCGCGTCCAACGAATCGACGCTGCTCCCCGACGCGCAGACGCGGCTCAACCAGGTCGCCGACGCGCTCCTGCAGGACAAGGAGCGCCCGGTGATCGTCGAGGGGCACACCGACTCGCGCGG
>DATLVT010000656.1:0-5575 GCA_035577105.1 Polyangia bacterium | reverse complement strand
GGTGAGATCCCGCTGCAGCATCTTGATGGCCACCGTGCGGCCCAGCTTGCGGTGAACGGCGCGATAGACGGCGCCCATCCCCCCCTCGCCGATGCGCTGGATCAGACGGTAGCTGCCAATGTCGGCCACGCTGGGATCATCGGCGCCCAGCGCGCGACGATCGGTCGGACAGATCGCCACTGTGCTGTCGAAGCGCATTCCGCAGACTTCGCACCGCCGGGTCAGCGAGCTTGGTTCCATCTTATGGACGGGCCTCGCCGATAAATCTAAGTTCGAACTGGATGGCGGCATCATTCGAAACGGCGATCCCGGGCGGTTTTCGTCGAACCTCGACCTTGCCACCGGCGACGACGGCCATTCGCGTGCGCGACCAGCTTGTCGCCGCCGCCCACGGTCGGCCCGAGCACGTCGTTCGCGGTCTGGCGAGCTTGCGCCACTGGCGCTGCCTGTTGCCGCTGCTGCAGGGACCCTGGTTCGCCGAGCTGGAACGGGCCTCGGGTGTGGCTCGCTGGACGATCGAAAGGAAGCTCGCCATCCTGGGAACACGCCTCGGCTCGATCGCCGACGCCCAGGTCGCCCCGGTTGGCACGCCGGTCAGACTGAACGGAGTCGCCCGTTTCCTTCGAATTCCCGGAGGCGCTCCTTTATCCGACATTGGACCCATCTGGGAGAATAGTACGCAGGGTGGACCGGCGGCTGGTCTTTTCATTGAAGAAGGGCATGACTTCCTGCTCGAATCCGCGGCCGGAACCGTCCCCAGAAACGTCGCCGTATTGGCGCAGGGCGGCCAACTCATCGACGGGGAACGGGTGGCGGAGGGCGATTCGGTCGAGATCCTGGGGTTCGTCGACCGCGTCGTCGACCCGGCGGCCCCGGCTGCGTCGATTCCCCTGTCCCGCGAGCCCCCCTTGCGGACGGTGGTCCGCTCCGGCGACCAGGAGACCCTCCTCCTGTGGAAGCTGGCGTGAATCTGGACGATTCAGCGGCCTCGGGCTCTCAGCGGTCGCGCCCGAAGGGAACGAGGGGTGGCAGGGTGGGTTGTCTGTCCGGTATCAGCGCATTCATCCGTGATGCGCTCTTAACCGTTTGGCAACAAACGCATTGGCACGTTACGCTGTAAACGATGGCCGTGGAAAGCAAGCTGCCGGTGATGGCGCCCCCGCCCACCGCGCTGAAGCCGCCGGTGGATCCGGCCACGCTGCGGCATACCCGGCTGCTGGAGGGCCCCTTCTGGCGCAAGCTCCCCGCCTACGCCGAGGTCAGCGAGGCCGAATTTCTGGACCATCGCTGGCAAGCCAAGCACTCGATCACCAACATTTCCAAGCTGCTGGCCGCCATCCAGGGGCTGGTCTCCGACGATTTCATCGCCGACGCGCAGCGCGGCTTTGAACGGGCGCCCATGTCCGTTCGGGTCTCGCCCTATCTATTGTCGTTGATCGACTGGAACAAGCCTTACGACGATCCGCTGCGCCTGCAGTTCATCCCGGTGATCTCGCGGCATCTGCCCGACCACCCCAAGCTGGATCTCGATTCGTTGCACGAACGGGCCAACATGCCGGTCCCGGGGCTGACCCACCGCTATGTCGACAAGGCGTTGTTCCTGCCGCTCGACACCTGCCCGGTCTACTGCCGCTTCTGCACGCGCAGCTACGCCGTGGGCATCGACACCGAAGAGGTCTCCAAGTTTCAGCTGAAGGTCAACGCCGAGCGCTGGCAACGCGCCTTCGATTACATCGCCTCGCGACCGGAGCTGGAGGACATCGTCATCTCGGGCGGCGACGTCTACCAGCTGCGCCCCGAACAGATCACCCAGATCGGCGAGGCGCTGCTGGCCATCCCCCACGTGAGGCGGATGCGCTATGCCACCAAGGGGCCAGCCGTGATGCCGCAGAAGATCCTCACCGACGACGCCTGGACCGACGCGGTCACGCGCATCGTCGAGAAGGGGCGGGCGCTGCACAAGGAGGTGGTCATCCACACCCACTTCAATCACCCGAACGAGATCACCGCCATCACCAAGGCGGCCATGGACAAGCTGTTCGAGCGCGGCATCACCGTGCGCAACCAGACCGTGCTGCAGCGGCGGGTCAACGATCAGGTCGACACCATGCGCCTGCTGGTCAAGCGACTCGGCTACGTGAACGTCCACCCCTATTACATCTACATGCATGACCTGGTGAAGGGCGTCGAGGATCTGCGCACCACGCTGCAGACCGGCCTCGACATCGAGAAGTCCCTGCGCGGAAACACCGCCGGCTTCAACACGCCCACCGTGGTGGTCGATGCGCCGGGCGGCGGCGGCAAGCGCGACGCCCACTCGTACGAGCACTATGACCGGGTGACCGGCATCTCCATCTTCACCAGCCCCAGCGTCGAGCTCGGACGTTACTATTTCTACTTCGATCCCATCGCCGAGCTTCCGGACGAGGGGAGGGCGCGCTGGGCTGATCCGGCGCAGCACCAGCCGATGATGGACGAAGCCCTGGCGGCGGCAAAACGTGTCGGACACTAGCGGCGGCGGTTGCAGCGACTGCGGGCGCAAAGGGGGCTGTGACGCCCGCAAGGGCCCCATGTTCGCCGCCATCGACGAGATGCTGGCCCGGCTGTACCCCACCAAGCGCTGGGCCGAGCGTGACGAGGAGGCGGCCTTTCGTGCTGGCGTCGGCGCGCAACAAGGCCAGGCGCTGGCCGCCGCGCTGGCGGCGCGCCTGAAGGCGCTGGCGGTTTTTCGCCCGGGCACCGCCGAGGAGTACTGCGACTACGTCTATGTCCTTTGCCTGGGTCGCACGCCGTCACTGCTCGAGATCCGCGAGGGGCTGGCTTCGGCCGCCGCCGAGGGCGAGGTCATCGACGAGCTGTACCTGCGCGTGGCTCTCTCCACCGTCGCCCGCTGCGCCGGCGTCCAGCAGGTGGCCATGCGCCTCGAGCGCTTGCCGGCCCGAGGGGGAGCGGGGACGGGCGAGGGCGAGCTGGTCATCACCGAGGTCCCGCGCACCGGCGTCTTCGATCCGGTTCTGCTGAAGCGATTTCAAACCCTGGTGGCGGTGCTGGCGGAGATGGACATCCGCCACATCGACTTCGGCGAGATCATGGAGCCGCCCGCCGGGTTCGACGCCGGCGACTATGCCGAGCGCTATTCCGGCCTGCCGACCATCGCCAATTACCTCTTCTACCCACAGCCGTGCAGCGCCGTGACGACCACCGTTCTCGACGGCCGAGCCGGCGCCGACACCTTCGCCCGGGCTATTTGAGCCTGGCCAGGAGGGCAGCGCCCAGGTTTTTCGAACGCTGCTCCTCGGCCGCGTCGTAGCGACCGACGGGCGCCGCCGCCACCTCGTCGAGCAGGGTCCTGGCTTCCTTCGGGTTGTCGTCGTCCAGCAGCGACGAGGCCAGGTAGACGCGGGCGCGCAGGCTGGCGGGGTTGATCTTCATCGCCTCGCGCTCGTACTGCTGCGCCTTCTTGCGGTCGCGCTTGGGCCACGGCAGCTTGTCGTAAAACCGTCCCCAGGCGGTGGGGATGCCGCCCTGCTGGTAACGCCCGTCCAGCTCCTCGGCACGCTTCAACCTTTCCTTGAACTTTCCCTCCAGACCCTGGGAAAGCGCGCGCATGATCCCCAGCCCCAGGGCATAGTTCCCCATGCACACGGCCGCGAAGTAATGACCGGCCACGTCGCCCGGATTGACCTTGATGGCCTGCTCGGCCAGGTCCCACCCCTGCTTGCCCCACTTCGATCGCTGGTCGCTGCCGACGGAGGCGTCATCGCTGAGCCAGAAGTAGACGCGCGCCGCGCGCCAGAGGACGCCGTAATCGCCGGGCGCCCGCGCCAGCGCGGCTGCCGCCAGCTTTTGCTCCTCGGCCCAGGCCGCGCGGTCATCTCGGCGACGATAGAGCGCATCCATTCGCGCCAGCAGCGCAGGCAGCGGTTCGTTGTCGGGCGCCGCGGACATCGTCCCGGCGTCGACGGCGAATAGCAACAAGGTGGCTGCGGTTATCGGGTTCACGGCGGGAGTATATAGGCTATGCTGCGCACCGAAGGCCAACGGAGGAGATCGTGCCGGAAAATACTCAAGCAAAGGCGCCGCAGGTGAAGGTAGAGCTCACAATAGACGGCAAGGCGATCAGCCTGCCTGTGATCGAAGGAACCGAGAACGAACGGGCGATCGACATCGGCAAGCTCCGTGGCCAGACCGGATACGTCACCATCGATCCGGCGTTCGTCAACACCGCTTCCACCACCAGCGCCATCACCTTTCTCGATGGCGAAAAGGGCGTCCTTCGCTATCGGGGAATACCGATCGAAGAGCTGGCGGAAAAGTCGACCTTCGTCGAGGTGGCCTACCTCCTGATCAACGGGAAGCTGCCGAACGCCAAGGAGCTGGCCCGGTTCTCCGGCCAGTTGACCCGGCATTCGATGCTCCATGAAGACATGAAGCGCTTCTTCGACGGCTATCCCGGGACGGCGCACCCCATGGCCATCCTGTCGGCGATGGTCCTGTCGCTTTCCAGTTTCTATCCGCAGGCGCTGGACGTGAAGAACCGGGAAGAGACCGAGGCGACCATCGCCCGCCTGATGTCAAAGATGCGAACCATCGCCGCCTACTCGTACAAGAAATCGATCGGGCAGCCGTTCGTCTATCCCAAGAACAACCTCAGCTACTGCGCCAACTTTCTCAACATGATGTTCTCGGTGCCCGCCGAGCCGTACGAGATCGACGAGGAGCTGGTCAAGGTCCTGAACCTGCTCTTGATCCTGCACGCCGATCACGAACAGAACTGCAGCACGTCAACCGTGCGCATGGTGGGCAGCTCGCAGGCCAACCTGTTCGCGGCCATCTCGGCCGGTATCTGCGCGCTGTGGGGACCTCTTCACGGCGGCGCCAACGAAGAGGTGCTGGAGATGCTGCAGCAGATCCAGGCCGACGGCGGCGGACCGCAGAAGTACGTCGAGCTGGCCAAGCGCAAGGACTCGGGCTTCCGGCTGATGGGGTTTGGCCACCGGGTCTACAAGAACTACGACCCGCGGGCGAAGATCATCAAGGCGGCCGCCGACAAGGTCATCAAGAAGCTGAAGGTGCCCGATCCCTTGCTGGACATCGCCTACCACCTGGAAGAGGCGGCGCTGACCGACCCGTACTTCGTCGAGCGCAAGCTGTACCCGAACGTCGATTTCTACAGCGGCATCATCTACCGGGCGCTGGGCATCCCGTCGAACATGTTCACCGTCATGTTCGCCATCGGGCGCCTGCCGGGGTGGATCGCCCACTGGAAAGAGATGTTCGACGACCCGGGCACGAAGATCAGCCGTCCGCGCCAGATCTACACAGGGCCGGTGCTGAACCACTACGTGCCAATCGACCAGCGCACGTAGGTCGCGCGGGCGGTCGCGCGCACCGGGGCGGTTGTAGGGATGGTGGAGGGCGGCGGTACGTGAGGTGAGGCTCCATTCGCTTCGTCGCGGGGGCGGGAGCGGTGGGGTTCCCTCCCGTGCTCAAACACCGGACGGCGCGCGCGCCTTATGGTTTTTCTTGGAGCGAGGCAGCACTGCGCGCCTGCGAACTGCGCGCGGGAGGGAAC
>DATLVT010000655.1:0-4198 GCA_035577105.1 Polyangia bacterium | reverse complement strand
CGATTGAGACGCAGGTCTCATTGCCAATTACGAACCAATACCACGTGGACTTTAGCTTCAGCAGCGCGGAACTCACGCTGTCCATCGATGACTTCAGCGCGCGCTACATCGAGCCGGCCATCGCTCAGTTGGCCGCGTCGATTGAGTCGGTTGTCCTCAACTCGCTTTGGCCCACGGTCTACAACCAGGTCGGGACAGCCGGGCTCGCCATGCCGTTCAAAACGGTGCTCCAGGCTCGCAAGGTCATGCTCGACGGGCTCACGCCGCAGTCGAAACAGTGGCAACTGCGGATCAATACGCAGGACAACGTGGATATGGTGGACAGCCTCAAGGGCTTGTTCCAACAGAGCACGCAGATCGCGCGGCAATATACTGACGGTGTCATGGGTCTGTCGGCGGGCTTCGAATGGGCTGAGAACACCCACTTGAGCACTCAGACGCGGGGGGCTGAAAGTGCTACTTACCTCGCCGCCCCAGCGGGTCAGACCGGTAGCACGCTCGCCGTGACCACCGGAACGGGCGCGGGCAACGCAGGCGATGTCTTTACCATCGCGGGTGTGTTCAAGGTTCACCCGGAGACGAAGGTTAGCACGGGCATTCTTCAGCAATTCGTGTTGACGGCTGCCTATACCGGCGGTGCGGGGAATATGTCGATCGCACCCGCGATCGTGACCAGCGGGCCGCAACAGAACGTGTCCGCTTCGCCGAACGGCACCACCAGCACGCTCACATTCATGAACACCGCCTCGACACCGGCGGGCATTTCGCTCGCATACCACCCAGACTTTGCGACATTCGCCACTGCCGATCTGATTCTTCCGGGCGGTGTCGACATGGCCTCTCGTGCTGTCAAAGATGGGATTAGTATGCGCGCCGTGAGACAATATAGTATTTCAGATGACACCATGCCGATTCGCATAGATGTGCTTTTTGGATGGGCCTCTCTTCGACCCCAGTTGGCGTGTCGCCTCGTTGCCAACTAGTCAATGCTAATTGTGCCAATGATGCGATCGTGCAATACTCCTCGCCTCTACGAAGGGGTGAGGAGTATGCTGAAAGCGTCAATGCCGTGTTCAATTCCTGGCTGTGATAAAAGTGCTTTCGCCAAGACCATGTGTTGTCGTCACTATCATGCCAGCCGACGTTACGGCGATCCAAACGCGGCTAAGGTAAAACTTGTTGGAATGACACCAGAAGAGCGTTTCTGGTGGCTTGTGACAAAGGGGCCGAATTGTTGGGGGTGGAGCGGTCATACGCGGGACGGTTACGGCATTTTGACCATTGGGCCTAACCGGCAGGGAAAGGCTCACCGCTTCTCTTATGAACTCCACAAAGGGCCAATCCCGAGTGGGTTATTTGTCTGTCACCATTGCGATAATCGCGCCTGCACCAGACCAGATCATCTGTTCGTCGGGACTGCCGGGGATAATACAGGGGACATGGTTTCGAAGGGTCGAGGGAAGAGTGTCGCACACTTAGGTGAGGCTCATGGAATGGCGAAACTCACTGAGAAAGCCGTCAGGATAATCCTGAAATCTGAAGGCCCGGCCCGCATCATGGCGGCGAAATTCAACGTCTCGGAATCGACCGTCTACATGATCCGAGGCCGCCACATCTGGAAACACGTCACCTAGGAGACCACCCATGGCATACGAACGCGGCCCGCAACTCTTCGACCCCACCGGCATCTCGTCGTTCCAGAACAACATCACCGCCACGGCTGGCGGCACACGTGCCGCGGCCCGGCCGCTCATCGCGGCGTTCAATCGCATTTCCGTCTGCGCCACGGCGGCTGACTCAGTCTCTCTGCCGCCTGCCACGGGCGGCCAGGAAGTCACGGTGATCAACTCAGGCGCCGCCGCCTCGCAGGTGTTCGCCGCGCCTGGAACGAATGACACGATCAACGCCGTCATCGCCGCCACCGGCATCAGCCTCGCGGCGGGCGGTAAGGCCCAGTTTGTCTCGCCGGATGTCGGCTTGTGGTTCTCGATTCTGAGCGCCTGAACTTTAGCGGGAGCGCGTCCGTTGACCATCGCCAACGACATCATCGCATTATCGTTGCGGAATGCGAACGTGAACGGCATCGGCCAAACCCCGATGACGCAGGACGTTGACGACAGCTTCAAGATCCTCAACGCCTGGATCAACGAACTGAACCTTGAACGGCGGGTCAAGGTCAACACGATCGTGCTGCCCACGTTCCCCGATCTGACGACGGACGTGCCGTTCTGGGACGCATACACACACGTTCTCCTGACATCCATGGCCGTGCGGTTGCGGCAAATCTACTCGCTGCCGCCGGTGGATCTCGATGTGAAGCTGGCCGTCTCGGCGCTGACCGCGTTCAACGCCATTAACCTGGAACAAATCGCCGCCCCGACCGTCGCCGCCGACGACGGCACGGGATACGGCATCATCTTCCTCGCTCTGAGGGCCGCCGGACGCGTCAAGGACGACCAGGGCGTCCTCCAGACCTCGCAGGATGTCACCGACGCGGCCTCGTTGATGCGCGAAATGCTGGACGAGTGGCAGCGTGCCAGAACCGTCCGCGTTATTCCCGGCACGCTGCCGACGTTCGCTGATCTCTCCGCTCCGGTAACGCTCGAGTCTGGCGTGCGTAACGCCATCGTGCTCAACCTCGCCGTTCGTCTGCGTGATGCGTTCGGAGCGGAGGTGCCGAAGCAGTTGTTGGACCGGGCCGCGCTGGCGCTGGAACTCATTCAGGCGATCAACCAGCAGCAGATCGCGCCGCTCTGGACTGGCGCACCTGAATCAGTTGGGGAGGCGCTGTTCCTGGCGTTACGCATGGCGGGGCGCGTCACCGATGAGCAAAGCGTCTCTCCCGCCTCCAAGGACGTGTCGGACGCCTTTAGCCTGTTCATGCTCATGCTGGGTCAATGGCAGCGGAAACGCTGGCTTGTCTGGGCCGAACAAGAAGTGGCCCACGTCTCGACCGGCGCCAACTTCTACACGATCGGTCCCGGTCAGGATTTCGACGTGGCGCGGCCGGACAAGGTTCACGCGGCGTTCGTCCGGCTACGCGGAAGCGGCGGTTTTGGCGGCGACGGCGCGACCCTCCCGGAGCCTCTGCCGGTCGTCCTCGGCGCCCAGCCGGCACCCCCGTCCCGCAACATGGTCGATATCCCGCTGTCCATCATCGAGGCGCGCGAGGACTGGTCCCACATCGCCATCAAGGATCTGAAATCGATCCCGGCGGCGGTGTTCTACGAGAGTTCGTTCCCCGTCGGGCGGATGCACTTCTGGCCGGTGGCGCCAGCCAACGATTATGAATTGCACCTCGTCCTCAAGGTCTCGCTGCCGGTTTACCAGACGCTGGACGACTGTCTCATGATGCCGCCCGAATATACCGACGCGATCGTCAACAACCTCGCCATCCGCATCATCATCGCCTCCGGCGGACAACCGTCGCCCGCCCTCGTGGGCCACGCCAGGGCCAGCCTGGAGACGATAAAGATGACCAATAGTCAGATCTCCCTCCTGTCCATGCCGCCCGCCCTCAGCGGCCGCCGGGGCGGCGATGTCAGCAGTTGGGCGGGCGCCGGGCTTAATCAGGCCTGGGTAACTGGCGGCGGGAGTGTCCTGTCATGAGCGTTATCATCCGATCGGCCACGGGGCCGTGCCAGCAGATGGCGCCAACCTCGAACGGCTACCCGTGGCAGGACGGTGACATCCTCGACGCGGCCGACCTCAACGCGGCGTTCGCGGCCGTATATGACAACGCGGCGGCCGCGTATAACAACGTCGGACGCAACCTGATCCACAATCCACTGTTCAACATCGCGCAACGTGGTGCGGGACCATACACTGGAGGCTTTCAGTACACGCTCGATCGCTGGTGTATTGCTAATTTTAACGACACGTATTCCATCACGCAAAATATTCTCATTGATAGCGCACGAACAAGTATCGGTGATGAGGAGGCGGTGTATTCGTTGCAGAATAACTTTACCGGCAATGCGGCGGCGGGCAGCTTTAGTTATTTACAGCAACGTATCGAGAGCGTACGGCGCCTGGCCAACCATACCGTGACTATTAGTTTCTGGGCCGCGTGTGCTTCTGGCGCACTTAAACTTGGCGTCAACATGTTACAGAATTTCGGCACGGGCGGTTCGCCGTCAGCGCCGGTGCAGGCATTGGCCGTTGGTGCGACCGTTACATTAAGTTCGACATATACACG
>DATLVT010000654.1:0-4181 GCA_035577105.1 Polyangia bacterium | reverse complement strand
TTATCTCTACGACACCGTCAACAACTTTGCCGTCAACGATCCCACCGAGCATCGACGGATGACCGCCGAGATCATCAAGCGGGCCCGGTATTTCACCGCCTTCAAGCACAACCTCAACGCCTCGCACCTCACCGGGGGTGACGAGGCGATGGGCGCCCGTCACTTCGAGGGGACGGCCGGCGGCGCCGTCATGGTGGGGGTCGCGCCTGCCACGCCGGAGTTCGACCAGGTCTTCAACTGGGAGGACGCCCTGATCCCCATTCCCTTCGATGCTCAGGACATGGGCCCCATCCTGGCGGAGCTGGACGCCCAACCAGCGCGACTGGAGCGCGCGCGCCGGAACAATGTCCTGGGCGCCTTGCGGCGACACGACTGGGGACACCGCTGGGCGACGATCCTCGAGGTGATGGGATTGCCGCCGCTACCGGGCCTGGCCGAGCGCAAGAATCGGCTGGAGGCGCTGGCCCGTCTGGCGGAGAGCAGCTAGCGGCGCGCGCGCCCCGGATCGCGCGGCGATCGCTGATCGCGATCAGCGAAGGGCATCTTCCAGCCCTTGCCGCAGCGTGAACCGCGGCGTCCAGCCCAGCGTGCGCAGTCGCGTCGAATCCCCGGCCAGGAACATCGTCTCGTTGGCGCGATGGGGACGGGCGCCGAACTTCAAGAGCTGGCTCGCATCGGCGCCGACGATCTCCGCGACGGTCTCCAGCACACGCCGCAAGGTGACCGGCTCGCCCGAGCAGACGTTGTAGATGCCGGATGCCCCCGGCGCCAGCAGCGCGCCCAGGCCGCTGGCCACGTCGGCGACGTGCAGATGGTCCCGCACCTGCGTCCCGTCGGTCAGCTCGACGGTGGCGCCGGCGCGCAGCTGGCCGGCCACCCAGGGGATCAGCCGCCGTCGGTCCTCGCCCGGGCCGTGGAGGTGAAAGATGCGCGCCCAGGCTAGCTCGGCACCAGCCTCGGCGGCCAGGGCGCGGACCACGTGCCAGGCGGCGCGCTTGGACGCCGCATAGAGGGTCCGCGGATCGACGTCGTCGCTCTCGACCAGCGGCCGATCGCGGACGGCGTATTCCACGCACGAGCCCGCGACGACCAGCTTGCGACAGCCGGCGGCCAGCGCGGCCTGGGCCAGCGCGGTGGTCATGCTCAGCGCGGCCAGGTTCCGGTGGGACGTCAGATAATCGGCCGGATCGGCGTACCAGGCCAGGTGCAGCAGGGCCTCCGGGCGCGTCGCCTTCAACAGCGCGTCGACCGCCGCTGCGTCGGCGAGATCGACGACGTGGGTGGACACCGACGGCCGCGGCGGCGCAGGCGTTGGATCGCCGGCGCGCGCCGGCGGCGAGGCGCTGCGATCGACGGCGATCACCTGGTGGCCCGCGGCGTCCAGCTGGCGAACGACGTGGCCGCCAATGAAACCCCCAGCGCCGGTGACCAGGATTCGCATGAGCTCGGCGCACAGCTTATGACAGGAAGCCGGCGCGGGGACCAAGACATTCGTGGTTCGCGCCGCTTTCAATCGCCCGCTTCCGCCGCCGCCTTCCCAGGGCCTGGGCCGCGTGGTACAAGCCGACGTCTCATGAAGACCATCATCCTGTGCGGCGGGATGGGAACGCGCTGTCGAGACGCGAACGAGAACCTTCCAGAGCCGCTGCTGCCCATCGCCGGCCGGCCTCCCGCATCGTCAGCCGGCCGCGCCCCGCGGAAGATCTGGCCGTGACGGCGGACGCCACGTTCTGGACCGATCGCCCCACGCTGGTCACCGGCGCGACCGGGCTGGTGGGGTCGTGGCTGGTCAAACGTCTGGTCGAGGCGGGGGCCGACGTCACCTGCCTGGTGCGCGACTGGGTTCCCGACAGCGAGGCCGTCCGTTCGTCGCTGCTGGAGCAGGTCAAGGTCGTGCGCGGCGACGTTCGCGATCAGGCGCTGCTGGAGCGCGTGCTGGGCGAAAACGAGATCGCCACCGTGATTCACCTGGCCGCGCAGACCATCGTCACCATCGCCAACCGCAACCCGGTGTCGACGTTTGAGACCAACGTGGCCGGGACCTGGTGCCTGCTGGAGGCCTGCCGCCGCAGCCCGCTGGTCAAGCAGATCGTCCTCGCCTCGTCGGACAAGGCCTATGGCGATCACACGCAGCTCCCCTACACCGAGGAGACGCCGCTGGTGGGACGCCACCCCTATGACGTCAGCAAGTCGTGCGCCGATCTGATCGGGCAGGCGTACGCGGTGACCTACGGCTCGCCGGTGGTGGTCACCCGTTGCGGGAATTTCTACGGGGGCGGAGACCTGAACTGGAACCGCATCGTCCCCGGCACCATCCGCTCCATCCTGCGGGGGCAGCGGCCTGTCATCCGGTCGGACGGCACCTTCATCCGCGACTATTTCTACGTCGAGGACGGCGCCATCGCGTACATGCTGCTGGCGGAGAAGCTGGCGGCGGACCCGGGGCTGGCCGGGCGGGCCTTCAATTTTTCCAACGAGATCCAGATAACCGTGCGGCAGCTGGTCGAACGGATCCTGGGCGTCATGGATTCAAAGCTGCTGCCGGATGTCCGCAACGAGGCCAGCAACGAGATCGTCCATCAGTATCTGTCGGCCGCGGCCGCCCGACGTGATCTGGGGTGGTCACCCCGCTTCACGCTGGAGGACGGTCTGCGCCGGACCATCGACTGGTATCGCGCCTTCTTCAGCCGGAACCAGGCGGGGCAGGGCGCGTCGAAGAGCGAGAGGACGGCGTGACGGGGACAGGGACGGCGTTTGCCTGCCGGTCCTGCGGCAGCAGCGAGATCGACCTGGTGCTGTCGCTGGGCTCGACGCCGCTGGCGAATTCGTTGCTGAGCGACGCGGAGCTGGCGAAACCGGAGCCGGTGTTCCCGCTGGAGCTGGTGTTCTGCCGGCGCTGCACGCTGGTCCAGATCACGGAGACCGTTCCGCCCGAGCAGCTCTTTCGCAACTACCTTTATTTCTCCTCGTTCTCCGAGACGATGCTGGCCCACTCCCAGGCGCTGTGTAGCCGGTATACCGGCGCGCTGGGCCTGGGGTCGCAATCGCTGGCCGTCGAGATCGCCAGCAACGACGGCTACCTGTTGCAGTACTACAAGGCGGCCGGCGTTCCCGTGCTGGGGATCGAGCCCGCGGAGAACGTCGCCCGCGTGGCCATCGCCGAGCGCGGCATCCCCACCATCTCGGAGTTCTTCGGCATCGACCTGGCCCGCAAGCTGGTGGCGGAAGGGCGGCGCGCCGACGTCGTGCACGCCAACAACGTGCTGGCCCACGTGGCCGATCTGCCGGGCTTTGTGGCGGGGATCCGGGAGATCCTGGCTGATGACGGCGTGGCCGCCCTGGAGTTCCCTTACCTGGGCGACATGATCGACCGGTCAGAGTTCGACACCATCTATCACGAGCACCTCTGTTACTTCTCGCTGGGCGCCCTGGTTCATCTCTTCGATCGCCAGGGCCTGCGCGCCCTGGACGTCGAGAAGGTGGCGCTGCACGGCGGCTCGCTGTTGCTGACCATCGGGCGAGCGACGTCACGGCGGACGCCGACGCCGGCGGTCGCCGCGCTGCTGGACGAGGAGCGCCGGCGCGGCATGGACGGCGGGGCCTTCTATCGGGGGTTCGCGCGCCGCGTGCTGGAGCTGAAGGGCGCGCTGCGAGAGCTGCTGGCGCGGCTGAAAGCAGAGGGCCATCGCATCGCCGCCTACGGCGCGGCGGCCAAGGGCAGCACCTTGCTGAACACCTTCGGCATCGGCGCGGAGACCATCGACTTCGTCGTCGATCGCAACACCCACAAGCAGGGCCTGTACATGCCGGGCGTGCACATCCCCATCATGGCGCCGGAGCAGCTGGTCCAGCGGCGCCCCCAGTACACGCTGCTTTTGACCTGGAACTTTGCCGAGGAGATCCTGCGGCAGCAGGACGAATACCGACGGGGTGGCGGGCGCTTCATCGTCCCCATCCCGGAGGTCACGGTCCTCTGACGGCAAAAGGAGGCGCCGGCCGCATGATTTTTTCGGAGACGAAGATTCCCGGCGCCGTCCTGATTCGCCCCCAGCCCAGCGAAGACGAGCGCGGATTCTTCGCGCGCACTTTTTGTCTGCGGGAATTCGCCGACCATGGCATCGATTCGCAGGTCGTCCAGCGCAGCGTCTCGTCGAACCGGCGGCGCGGCACGTTGCGCGGCA
>DATLVT010000653.1:0-7434 GCA_035577105.1 Polyangia bacterium | reverse complement strand
GGTGCGGGCGGCAGCGGGCAATCTCGTCGGGGGTCGGTTTGTTGTCGGGTGGCGCGCAGCGAACCACCGACAGGATATAGGCGTCGCGCAGCGACAGGCCGTCGTCGGTCCGGCGCGAGGTGGCGATGTTGGCGAAGCCGTTTCGCTGCAGCGCCCGCATCAGAAAGTCGCCCGACCCGTCGCCGGTGAACACCCGCCCGGTGCGGTTTGCGCCGTGGGCCGCCGGCGCCAGCCCGACCAGCAACAGCCGCGCGTCGGGATCGCCGAACCCGGGCACCGGCCTGGCCCAGTAGACGTCGTCGCGGTGAGCGGCCTTCTTCTCGACGCCGATGCGCCGGCAGTAGCTGCGCAGACGGGTGCACCGCTCGCACGCCACGATCTGGGCGCGCACGTCGTCCAGAGTGCTCAGCGTTTTTCCAGCGGATAGGCGGCTTCCCGCCAGGCGCGAATGCCGCCGTCCATCGACAGGACGTTTTCGTAACCCATCTTGCGCAGGCTGTGGGCCGCCAGCGCCGACCGGAAACCGCCGCCGCAGTAAAGGACGATGGGCGCGTGCTTGTCGGGGATCAGGGTTTCGATGTCTCGCTCCAGGACGCCGCGCCCGATGTGGCGCGCCCCCTTGGCGTGGTCCTGCGCGAATTCGTGGTCTTCGCGCACGTCGATGAAGTGGAATTTCTCGCCGCGTTCCAGGCGGGTCCTGACGTCGGCGATGCTGCACTCGCGGATATTTTTTTTAGCTTCCTCGACCAGCGCGAGGAAACCTGGACTGTGTTTCATGGCAAGAATTAGCCTAACGCACAAATGTCGATTTGACAGCAGAAGCAGAGGTTCTTACGGTGGGTTCTACCGTGTCCGAAAAGAAGGATTTTTACGAAGTGCTTGGCGTCGCCCGCGGCGCCGATGCCGCAGAGCTGAAACGCGCCTATCGCAAGCTGGCCATGGAGCTGCATCCGGACCGCAACCCCGGTGACGCCGCCTCGGAGGCGCGGTTCAAGGAGGCCTCGGAGGCTTACCAGGTCCTGAGCGACCCGCAGAAGCGCGCCCATTACGACCGGTTCGGCCACGCCGGGCCGGGCAGTGGCTTCGGCCAGGGCTTCGCCGACGTGGGGGACATCTTCTCGGCCTTCTCCGACGTCTTCGGCGACATCTTTCGCGGTCCGGGCGGCGCGGGCGGCGGTCGGCGCGGTCCTGGCCGCGGGGCCGACATCGAAACGCGTCTGGACATCACGTTCGCCGAGGCGGCCACCGGCGTCACCAAGGACGTCAAGGTGCGGCGGCGGGCCCCCTGCGAGACCTGCCAGGGCAGCGGTGCCAAGCCCGGCTCGGCGCCCGAGGTGTGCCAGCAGTGCGGCGGGCGTGGCCAGGTGATGCATTCGCAGGGCTTCCTGATGATCTCCACCACCTGCCCGGTCTGCCGCGGCGAGGGGCGGGTCATCCGCACGCCCTGCGCCGATTGTGACGGGTCCGGCGTCACCCACCAGGAGGAGACGTTGCAGATCGCCATCCCGGCCGGCGTCGACGACAACGCCACGCTGCGCCTGATGGGGCGCGGCGAGGCGGGCGGGCGGGGCGGTCGGGCGGGCAACCTGTACGTGGTGCTGCACGTCGAGGAAGATCCGCGCTTTGAACGCGACGGCGCCGATCTGCACACCGAGGTGGCGGTCAGCTTTCCGCAGCTGGCCCTGGGCGACAAGGTGACGGTCCCGACCATCGACGCCGAGGCCGAGCTGGAGATTCCCCCCGGCACGCAGCCGGGCGAGACGCTGCGCCTGCGCGGGCGCGGCATGCCGAAGCTGGAAGAGCGCGGCAACGGCGACATCATCGCCCACGTCAAGCTGGTGGTGCCGAGGTCGCTGTCCAAGGACGAGGAGCAGCACCTGCGCGCCTATGCCGCCTCCGGCGGTCAGCGCATCAGCCCGGAGCGCTCCGGCCTGTTCGGCCGCAAGAAGAAAAAGTGAGCGTCGCCGTCAGCGCTTGTCGGCGGTGTGCGTCTCGGGCGGGGCGCGGCCGCCCGGAAGGGACAGCGGCACGTCCGGCACCGGGTTGTCCGCGTACAGCCACGAATAGGCGAAGTACGACGCCAGCACGCGCTTGGTGTAGTTACGCGTCTCGTCGACGCGGATGCTCTCCATGAATTCGTCCATGGCCAGACCACCGCGCTCCGCCAGCCAGCTCTCGACGGCGCGCTCGCCGGCGTTGTAGCCGGCGATCACCAGCGGCGCCGCGCCGCCGAAATGCTTCCACAGAAAGCCGAGGAACCGCGACCCGTACTCGAGGTTCTTGACCGGGTCCATCAGCACCTCGCGGTTGACCGGGGCGTGGTTGGCGAACCGCTGGGCCGTCTTGACCAGCATCTGCGTCAGCCCGACGGCATTCGCGAATGATTCGATGCGCGGCGAGAAGGCGCTCTCCTCGCGGATGATGGCCAGCTGCAGAGCCTCCGGTAGATCGTTGGCCTGGGCGTTCTTGCTGACCAGGTGGGGGAAGGCCCGCGGGTACGACAGCTTCCATTTTGCCTCGCCCAGGTCCCTGGGATAGTCCAGGCGATAGCGGGTCAGCGTGTAACGCGGGATGGAATGAGAAGCGCTCCAGACGCCGCCCCGGTCCAGCAAGATGGCGGCGATCCACAGCAGATCTTCGTCGTCGTTGTCGGCGGCGCTGTCGGCCTCGCCGTCGGCCTTGGCTCGCCGGTGCTTTTCCCCGGTGGTCGACAGCCCCAGCTTGTTCAGCTCGCGCCGGGCGTCGCTGCCCAGGCCCATGCGGGCCAGCTCGACGGCGCGCTGGAACCCGGCATCGCCGAACAGCGGCCGGGCGGCGAACGTCCAGCGTGGCGGCCGGTGGATCGGCTTGCGCAGGTCGGCGATCAGCGTGGCGCGCGCCTTGGGCGCCACCTCGCGCAGGCGGGCCAGCGACAACAAAGCGTAGACCGACAGCGGATACTCACGGACGGCCCGTTCGTACCAGCTGGCCGCGTCGTTGTTCTTTCCCTGGCGTTCCAGGACGCGGGCCTTCCAGTAAGGCGTGCGCCCTTCCGCGTACCAGATGTCTTCGTGTGGAACCAGGCGCAAGGTCTCGTCCAGCCAGTGCAGGGCGTCGTCGTATCGCTGGCCCCGCCAGGCGGCGAAGGCCAGGCGCCACAGCGCTTCGTTCAGCAGATCGCCCTTCGGATATCGTTCGACCACCGCGGCCAGCAGCTTGTTGGATTCCTCCTCGTCGCCACCGTCGGCCACCAGCTCGGCGGCCCGGACGCGGGCGTCGTCGGCATAGCTGTGCTCCGGGTGCTCGCTCTCCAGGCGCGCGAACCGGGCCAGCGCGGTTTCGCGGAAGGCCTTCAGCTGGCTTTCGTCCACGCCGCTTTGAAACGTCATCGAACCATAGCAACGTCCGGCCTGGAACAGGGACTTGGCGTGCAGGTCGCGGTTGTCGACGCGGGCGCAGGCCGCCTCGGCGTCGTCGAACAGCGGCGCCGCGCGCGAGCGCTGGCGTTGCTTCCAGACCGACTGGGCGCGGTGATAGCGGGCCCGGCACTCGAGGTCGCGATCCAGCCCCGGTGCGTTCAGCGCGGCGGCGAAGGCCGCCTCTGATTCGCCGTTGCGGTTGCGGTCAAACAGCGACATCCCGCGCGCCACCCATTCGCCGGCGGTGTGGGTGCGCACCAGGTTCGCCTCGTAAGGCGGCAGCGACTGAGCCAGCGCCGCCAGACGATCCGCCGCGCTGGCTGCCCAGGACTCCAGCGGCGCCTCGGACCAGACGCGGCGATAAAGGGCGCTCACGTCGGCCAGAACCTCGGCGGCGCCGCCGGGCTGGGTGACCGCGACCTTCTCCATCGCCTCGGCCTTCTTGAACAGCAGCTCGGCGCGGGTGGCGCTGGTGGGCCGGTCCAGCGCGCCGCCGATCGCCGCCAGGGCGTCCGACCAGCGACCCAGCGATCGCAAGGCGTCGATGCGGACAGGAATGGCGTCGGCTTCGGCGACGGCCCCCTTGGACACGCGCGCCGCCCAGTCCAGCGCGCCGGTGGCGTCGCCCCGCCGCAGGCGGCAGCGGGCGGCGTGGTAGGCGTGATAGGCGGCCAGCTTTGGATAGGTGCGAAACAGCTCCTCGAACAGCGCCCCCGCGTCCGCCCACTTCGACTGGTTCTCCTTGGCCAGCGCTAGGAGATAGGTCGCGGCCAGGCGCTCCGGGGCGGTTGCTGGCATTTTCTTGATGGCGCGACCCAGCGCCGCCTCGGCCGGTCCCCAGTCCTCGCTGCGGTACTGCTCGACGGCGGCCTTGGCAGGACCGTCGGTGAAGAACGGCTCCAGCCAGTGCGGGTCGAAGGCGACGGGCTTGCCGGTGCGGGGCGGGCGCGCGGGCGCCGGATCGGTCGCCCCCTTGTCGTCTTCGTCCTGCCGTCGGGCAAATGCGTCGCCGCCCAGCGCGCTCACCGTCGCCAGACACACCGCGGGCAACAGCGTGGATCGAGGAAATCTCACAAATTGAGAGTACGAACCGTTGCCTCCCACTGCAAATAAAGGGGGCACGAAAGGGGCGACGGCCAAGGCGCCCGGACGACGCCTAGACGCCGGTGGGCGGGACGTACAGGCTGAGGCGGTTACGGCCGCCGTTCTTCGACTTGTAGAGGGCGGTGTCGGCGGCGCTGATCAGCTGGTTGGCGTCCTTGATGGACGGATCGGGCAGCGTGGCCAGTCCCAGGCTGATGGTGACCGGGATGCGCTTGCCTTCGTACAGGAACGGCATCCCCTCGACCGCCCGGCGCATTCTTTCGCCGACGATCTGTCCTTGCGCCGAATCGGCGCCGCGGCAGATCACCCCGAACTCCTCGCCGCCATAGCGGGCGAACACGTCCTCTACCCGCAGCGACCCCGCCATCAGGTTGGAGAGCTCGGACAGCACGTAGTCCCCGGCCTGGTGACCGTGGGTGTCGTTCACCTTCTTGAAATGATCGATGTCGAACAGCAGCAGCGACAGCGGCGCCGAGTGACGGGTGGAGAAGGTGAACTCGCTCTCCAGCCGGTCGGTGAAATATTTCTTGTTGAAGGCCCGGGTCAACCCGTCGCGCAGGGCCGATTCGTACATCTGCTTCTGGAAGATCTCGTCCAAGTTGTCATGGTACGTGAACTTCAAGATCGTCGTCGAGCCGACCAGGATCTTGTCACCGTCCACCAGCTCCTTGCGGTCGACCTTGAGGCCGTTGCAGTAGGTGCCATTGGTCGATCCCAGGTCTTCCAGCATGACCCGGTCACCCTGGATGACCAGCTGGGCGTGCTCGCGCGAGATGCCGTCGTCCATCAGGCGAATCTGCGCCTTCTGGCCGCGGCCGATGATGGTCTGCTCGGTCTCGATCTTGTACATCTCGCCGACCGCGGTGCCGGCCAGGACCACCAGGTATGCCCGGTCCCGCTTGCCCCCTTCCGGGCAGCAGGCGCCTCGAACATTCGCGTACTCTCGTCGACAGCCATCAGTGACACTGTCCCGCGCGAGTCGTCAGGGCTCGCATGCGGGTCATCTTAACACAAACCGCCATTGTCAGTCTTGCCGTCATGCCGCCGCAGCCGGTCCCGGTTTCAGCAGGGCCTGGGCGAACGATTGCAGTCGCTGTCCCCGCGCGCCCAGCGTCTGCGCCGCGGCAGTCGCCTCGCCAATCAGGACCGCCAACCGATCACGAGCCGCCGCCGCATGGGTCACATGATCTGCATCGTCAAGATCGTCGGCGTGCTGAAATGCAATTCCGTAGCGCTGGCCAAACTGCGACAACGCGCGCTGCTGTCGGTCATCGGCCCCCGCCACGGCGCCCCCGATCTCCAGCGCCGCGCGGAACAGGGCCGCCGTCTTTTCGTCGTGCAGCCGCTCGAGATCGCCGATCGTCGTCGGGGCTGCCTCGCCCAGGTCCCGGGCCTGACCCCGCACCATTCCGCTTATCCCCGCACCTTGAGCCAGCGCCAGAGCGGCGCGCAAGAAGTCGCCCGGCCGCTGGGCGCGCGCGCCGGCCACGGCGATCCATTCGAAGGCCAGCGTCAAGAGCGCGTCGCCGGCCAGGATGGCGGTGGCTTCGCCGAAGACCTTGTGATTGCTGGGGCGGCCGCGCCGGAAATCGTCGTCGTCCATCGCCGGCAGGTCGTCGTGAATCAGCGAATAACAGTGGACCAGCTCGATCGATACACACCCCAGGCGCATCGACTCGTCGGCCTCGCCCGCCACCGCTTCGGCGGCGGCCAGGGCCAGCAGGGGACGCAGCCGTTTGCCGGGCGACAGCAGCGAGTAGCGGACGGATTCGATCAGGCGACCCGGGTCGCCGTCCGCCTTGATGGCGTCCAGCTGGCGGGCGAGCAGCGCGTCGACCTCGGCCCGCCGCGCGGTCATCCAGGGCAAGAGGTCAGTCATCGTCACGCTCACGCTCAGGCGTGTCCAGGGGCGCGGTGCGGGTGCTGCCCGCCGGTCCAGCCAGCAGCACCTCGACGCGCTTTTCCGCCTCGTCGAGGATGCTCGCCCCGCGCCGGCACAGCTCCATTCCTTCCTCGAAGGAGCGCAGGCTGTCTTCCAGAGAGAGGTTGCCTCCCTCAAGCCGATCGACCAGGGATCGCAGCCGCACCAGGATGTCGTCGAACCGCTCGGGCGTTCCCGGACCGCCGCTCGTTTTTTCGCCGCCGTTCATTCGGACTGGTTTGTACGACTGTCCGCCAGCGATTTCAATCGGATCGGGCCCCGAGAGGGGCCGCAGCCCGGCCTTGACGGGCGGAGCGAGGGGGGACCGTCGGCGTGTGAGCGGCGGGAACCGCGCTGCCGTGCGGTGCATGACGATCCCGGCGCCGTCGACCTCCGCAACCCGGTGGGACGTGGCCGCGCAAGGCTGGAGCATAGACAATTTGCGCATGGCGAAATTGTGCACGGGGAATTCCTCAGCTTCCGGGCGCTTGAGGCGGTAGGTCGGCCCTTCGACAGACTTTTTGATCGATTTTTCGGCCTGGAATCACGTAAATGGGGAATTGACTTTGCGGGTCTGACTAACAATAGTTGGTCCTTCCCCGGCCCAAGCTCGCGACCCAGCGAGCCAGAGAGAAAGGTTCTTCATGAAGCCCTTGCACTACCTATTTGGTGTCTCCCTATTGGTCGCCGCCTGTTCGTCAGGGGGCAGCGGCAGTCCTGATTCCAGCGCGACCGGCTCTGGTGGCACGTCCAGCGGGTCCGGTGGCAGCTCGCCGTCGGGCAGCGGTGGCAGTTCACCGACCGGCAGCGGTGGCAGCTCGCCGTCAGGTTCGGGCGGCAGCACACCCTCCGGCACCGGCGGTGTGGCTGGCACCGGCGGGATGATGGGAATGGGAGACGCCGGCAGCGGCGGCATGATGGGGACGGGGGGCGCGGTGATGCCGGGGACGGGCCAGTCGGTCACCCAGCGCGGCGGCGACGCGGCCAAGACGGGCCACTTCATCCGTCCGA
>DATLVT010000652.1:0-3854 GCA_035577105.1 Polyangia bacterium | reverse complement strand
GGTCTCTGGGGGCGGCGCTCCCTCTTGGATCCATTCGCGGACGATCGCGACCACGCAAGCTGGCAGTGGAAGCGACGCGAACTCGCCCAGGGGCATTTGCTGCCCATAACAAGGCACGGCGTTCGTCAGCTTTTGAAACAGGTAGCTGGAGCTTGCCGCGCCAGGAACGACGAGGACTCCTCCACAGGAGTCGGGGGCTGGTGCCACCTTTTGAACGAGATTGTTCCAGGATTCGCCAGTCGACAGGTTCACCATCGGTCCAGCAGCGTGACAGCTCGTGCAATTGTCGTTGAATATTTGCTGAATCAGCCGGTAGGACGGCGCTGAGGATGCTGGATCTGAACAGATCGCGGCCCTGGGATCCGCAAGCACCGCATCTGGGTGCCCTGAGTCTGCATCGACGCTGGGTGCCCAGTTGCTCGTACACGCTGAATCGAGCATGAGCATCAGCGCGCCCAAGTGCGCCGCAGATCGAGATCGCACGGCCAGAGCCTATCATCTGTTTTGCAGATGCCACGGACGACAGAGTTCCTTCCCTGCCCCATTTCGGTTCACCGCCCCGCGTTCGCCGCCGGCGCACCCCTGCCGGAGACTCTGTGCTTGATGATCGGCCGCTGATGGCCGCGAGCTGCGATCGAGGGACCCTCGTGCCCAGTTTAACGTGATAGCAGGTCCTTGCGGACGTCTTCGGCGCTGCGCGTGCGTGCGTCGGAATTCCCAGCGAAGTAAAGATCGAGCAGCCTGACGAGTTCCTTGGCTTGGGCAGACGTGAGCTTTCGTGGCGAGGATGTCGGGGTCGATTCGGTCGTCGGGGCAGCCTTCGATTCGCCGCGTGTGTGCTTGCGATCCGCTTGAGCGGCTTTCTTGGTCTCTGCTTCGATCTCCTTCTGGATTCGCTTGTCCCGCGCCTGTTCGCACCCCTTCGGCTCGCAGTCACCCGGGCAGCCGCACTTCGCTTTCTTGTCGCAGAAGCACAACCCCGCGTCGTCCTTGTAGCACCCACATTTGTTCTTGTCGGCCGCGGCGGCGCGCCCGGCACCCCAGACGACCAGCGCCAGAAGAGGCGCCATCACGAGCATTTTTTTCATACCTGCTCCCCCCGGACCAATGAGACGCTGCCTCTCCCTCATGGTCAAGATGGTCGTACGCGCCGCGACGTCAGTCGCTTTGCTGGCGTTCGGGTGGCAACGACGGCGCTGGCGACGGGTGACACACCGTTCACCGCGCGGCGGGCTTGGCGCGAACGGGGTGAGCGGTCAGTTCAGGGACGTCTGCAACTGTCCCATCGAAGAAAGAGACGTTGTGAAAGGCATCCCGTGCGATGGCCTCGGCGACGGCTCGAGATTGCGACCCGGTGTCGCCAACCACGAAGATTCGTGTGTTGTGGTCAGTCATCGGGAGGCGACCATCGTCCTTCGCCTTCGAGGCATCGCGCAGCGGAATGGCGCGCGCTCCGGGGATGGGAGTCCCTTGGCCGCCGCTATCCCGCGCGTCGACCAGGACCGCCGTTGTGTCCGCCCTCATCAGCGACACCAGAGCCTCGCGCTCGACCTGGGTGACCCCACCCAAGGCCCGCCATGTTGGAATCCCAAGCTGATAACGACGTACGTCCTTGTAACCGACCTTTAGCAACTCGGCCCCGAAGCGCTTGCTTCGGCCGCAGAAAGGCCCGTTGCAATAGAGGATGAGCGGTCGGTTCCGATCGGGAATGGTTCGGATCACCTCGGCGGTGTCGGCTGTGTATTGCGCGGGCGCCAGCCCGGGCTTGCCCGGAACGCTGCGTGCTCCCGGAATGTGGCTGACGGCGTATTCGTCGAAGGGCCGCGCGTCCAGAACGGTCGCGTCGCTGGTTTTCAGGGCCCTCTGCAGCTCCTTTGTGTTGATCTCCGGAATGGGGTCGCCGTCTCGAAGGGTACCGTCGTACACCGTCGGTGGTCCTGCGGCAGGTGGCGCCGCCGCGATCTGCGAAGGCCGGATACCGGTCAAACCAACCGCGCAAAGCACGATGCCCAGACCACCGACCCCGGTACGCGCGTTCGTCTTCGTCATCATTGGGACTCCTTGGTTGAGGAGTCTTCTCTCTAACAGTCGCACCTGAACGGCAGCCGAACGGATCAGGTCGCGATGCCGGACTCCAGGGTCTCGCTCCAGGCGACAAGGGGAAGCTTGAGAATGAACGCTGTCCGTTCGGCTGGCGTCGCATCAAAGACCAGATCGCCGCCGTGCGCACGGGCCACGGCGCGGGCGAAAGAAAGCCCGAGACCGAACCCCGTCCCGTCAGCTGCTCCGCCATTGCCACGGAAGAACGGTTCGAAGAGGCGCGCCTGAACGTCGCCAGAGAGCTGGCCGTCGTTGACGATCGTCAGCTCGACGCTTCCGCCGCTATTCGCTGCGTGCACGCCGACGGGTGCGCCGCGGCCATACTTCAGGGCATTATCGAGGAGGTTCGCGGTGACCCTCTCCAGCAGTCGCTGGTCGCCTCGCACCAACGCCTCATCAGGCAACTCGCATTGGACAGCGGCCCGTCGAAGGGCACGCTGCCGCGCGGCTACCTCAGCGCGGACGATGTCCGCCAGATTGACGACCTCCATCGAGCCCACATCCAGACCGGTTTCGGCCTTCGCAAACCAGAGGAGAGCCTCCACCAATTCCGACAGCCGATCGATGGCGTGCAGGGCTCTCCCCACGCTCTGTGAATCTGCGCCTGGCGAGCCCACCGCCTCGATCTCCGCGCGTGCCAGCGTGAGAGGGGTACGCAGTTCATGTGAAGCCTGTGCCGCCAGGCGCCGCTCGCGCTCCAGCGCCGCTTCAAACCGCATCAGGACATCGTCAAAGTGCGAGGCAAACGTGTCCACCTCGACCAGACCAGTCCGCTGCGGCAGCCTCACCCCCTGGCCAGGTACGATCGTCGCGACCCGCCCCGCCAGATCCGAGAGCGGGCGGAGCGCACGACGGGCGACAAAGCGACCAGCAATGGCCACAACCGCCGCTGCCAGCAGCGTCAGCGCGACCAGCGTTGCGAAGAGATATCCGCGGGCGGCGTCATCGCTCGCGTGGGGCGCGGCCGCGATCACGCTGAAACGCGTGGAGCGTGCCCCGCAGACGCGAACGAGGCCACGAATGGCGCACCCTACCTGCACCGACGGAAGGTCGAAGGTCTCACCGACGGCTGCCAGCAGCCGGTTGTCGCCGGTCCGCACCTCGATGCGCATACCCGGAAGTCTCTGCTCCTCGGCCTCATTGGCGATCCAGCGTGGGTCGGTCGACTCCGGGGGAAGGCGCTCCATCACCGCCGCAACCCGGGCGGCAACGTCCAGGGTAAGCCGATCACCTCGGCTGGCGAGCAGTCCGGTCACCGCATAGGCAGTGGCCAGGGCGACAGAGACCAGCGCCAGCAAGGTGACGCTGGTCTGAACAATGGACAGCCGCCCGACCAACGTCCGCGAACGGGCGCTCATTCGTCCCACTGGAAGGTGTAGCCGAGGCCCCGGCGGGTCTGGAGCGCGCCCGCGCCCGGCCCCAGCTTGCGGCGAATGCGGGCGACCAGGACGTCCAGACTGGCGGCGGCCGAATCGGATACGTCGCCCCAGACAGACTCGATGAGCTGATCGCGGGTGAGGATCGCGCCCGGGCGAGAGGCGAGCACTTCGACGATGGCCCGTTCCTTGGCCGTGAGGGGGACTTCGCGGCCGTCGACGCGAACCGACCTCCCGTCCAGGTCCACGACCACCGGACCCACGGACAGCAGGCGGCCGCGCTGAACTGGACCGCGTCGGCCTAACGCCTTGACCCGGGCCAATAACTCGAGGATGGCGAACGGTTTGACGAGGTAGTCGTCGGCGCCGGCATCGAGT
>DATLVT010000651.1:0-3536 GCA_035577105.1 Polyangia bacterium | reverse complement strand
CGGTGTTGGTGCCCCGTCCCACCGACGCGACGATGAGCAGGGTGTTCCCGCGCGCCGCCAGCGCCAGCGTGCCGGCGCGCAGCTCGCCGCCGGTGTCGAAGTTCACGTGCAGCGCCTCCGTCGGCACGGCGGTGTCGATCCGGCTGAGCACGATGGTGGCCGTCCCGTGAGAGGCCGTCACCGTCGCCGCGCACATGCACGTGGGCGGCACCATCGGATGGGAACCCCCATCGGAAATCTGGTCGATGCCTGCGCAGAGCGGTCCCGAGGTGATCGGCGGAGACAGCGAATAGGTGCTGGCGCCGTCCGAGGCCAGCCACGCTGCGTAGGTCCGTCCGGCCGTGGTGCGGGCGGCGCCGAAGCCGCCGATCACCCCCTTGATTGAGCTCTGACACGACGTCCGCCCGCCGCAGCCGTTCAGGAACGGAGCGGCTTGCACGGGGCAGTCACTGACGGGGGCCACCAGCGCCGACGAAGGCACCACGCGATCGGTCCAGGTCGGTGCCGCACCAGGTGCTCCCTCCGGAACCAGGACGTGCACGGCGTCGGGTCGCTGTATCGCCAGCGCCGGATATGCCGCCACCCCGGTCAAGCCACGTGCCAGCACCACCGGGCGATCGCGGAGCATCAGTCCGCCCGCCGCCGCGGACGGGGACGTCCAGACGCGATGAGGCCCATCGGGGCCGGCCAGATCCACCGCCACCCCGCCATTTGCGACGGAGGTGAACCAGGCGGTCCACGGCCGGTTCATGCTGTCGAGGTCAAGGCTCATGAACGCGGTGTGCGCCCCCGACAACAGCGTGGAGCGCCAGCAGGCGCCGTCGCGGATCGCCAGGCGGGGAGCCCCGTCGTCGAGATTGTAGTAGGCGATGAACGCCTGGTTGGCATCGACCGCCACTCCATCGGTCACCATGGCCAGGCCGGACCCGACCTCGACGGCGTGCTCGCGGCCCCAGCCCTGGGGCGTCTTCCGCACCCGCCAGGCGCCGGGCATCTCGCCGCCGAAGATGGTCGGGTTGCCGTCGCCGTCGGCTGCCAGCGCGTTCGTCGCCGACGTCAGTCCCGGCACGTCGTTCACCTCGGCGGTGGCGCCCGGCACCATCGTGAACAACCGGGTCACGAACCTCCCCGTGTTGGTCACGAACATGACCGATCCGCCCGGGCCCGTCGGGACCACCCACGGGCCATAACCGCCCCCGGTGCAGGTGAGGGCGTGGACAGCGCCGACCGGGCAGGTGGCCGCGCCGGCGCACAGGGAGGCTGCGTTCACGGTCATCGGCGTGGCCGCGCACGCCGGGCCCGATGGGCTGGTCGCGCCGTTGTCCGATTCGGATGGACAGAGCGCGGCGTCGGACGCGGTGGGGGCATCTGCCGCGACCTCGACGACCACATCCCTTCCAACATCCGGGGCGCCGCCGGAGCCGCCCGTTGTGTCGCTGGGCCGGTCAATCGCCGTTGCGTCGGCGTTGTTGCCGCCGCTTCCGCTGCCGCCCGTGCCCCCAGCCCGTGGGGTTGATTGCCCTGAACAGGAAGGAAGGAACAGCAGCGCCAGGGCGGCCGCGGTCGCCAGCCTGGTCATGTTTCCGGGGCTTGTTCTTCCACGTCTCAGGAGCGTCATGCCGGCAGCGCATTGCAAGGGTGGATCCGCTGCGGCGCCCCACCGCGAACGGCGTTCATCCCGCTCCGGACGCGAAAGCCTCAGTTTTCTGAATACCCCGCGCTCACCGGGTCGCGCCTTGGTCGTCGCGCCCCGTGAAAGACCGGTCCTGACTATCGCAGCGGGGCCGAGACCAGCTTGTCCCGGCCTGGCGAGGCGTCGGCGATGAGCGCATTGATGGCGATCAGTGCGCTCATCGACAGGAGGACGGCGACCAGCATCGGCGCCCGCGCGGTCAGCTTCTTGAGAAACCGGCGACGGTTCCGCTGACGACGTTCCAGAAGGTCCGCAACCTCGCTGGTCAGCCACTGGCCGTTCACGAAGGTGTGCGTTTGGTGCAATGGGACGCGATCCCTGAGTTGAGATTGTCTCACAGGCGCCATGATCGGCAGTTTTCCGGTCAGCTTGAGGCCATCGCCCTCCGGCCATTATTTTCGTCGCACTATCTTGTACAAAAACGGGAGATGACTAGTTTTCGGGGGTATGCGCACGGTGGTACTGACGTACGCGAGGGCCCTCCGCCCGAACGTCCGACCCCTGGTCGGGTTGCTGGGCGGCTGTGTTGTGGCCGAGCGCGAGGAGGCCCTCGCCGTCCGTTTTAGTCCCGACGTCCTGGCTGGCGTGTTCTGTCGAGTCGTGGACAAGCTGCGCCTGCCTGTCCTGGTCGCCGTGGTTGACGAGCCGCGACAAGCCGCCATGGTCGACGACAAGCGCCAAGGTTCCGCGGCCGTTGACGCCCGCCGCTCGGCCTGACCGAGCCGAGCCAACCCGGCCCAGGGCAAAGGAAGACCCCGGTACGCACTCCAGATACGCCCGGGGTCACGTGCAAACCGCCCTCATCCGCGGCCGACGCTCAAGGAATCTAGATCCTCTCAGGAAGCGCGTCGGGATTTCTGTGGTGAATTCGACAGGCGGTCCAGCCGGTCTGGAAACGCCCGCCAGCGTCGGAGTTGGTCGGCGGCGCTGTTCTTCGCCAGGCGCGGGGAGTACCGTTCTGTGAGGCGAGGTACCCGGTGCGAGAGGGCAAACATCGTCGAGCCCGGACGCTTCTTTCGGGGGGTCTGTTGCTCGGAATGATCGCCGGGTGGACGCTCGGTTGCGGCGCGGAGCGACTGAACGCAGGGCTGGATGCCGGGACCGTCGAGCCTCCCGGGTCGGGCGGCGCCGCGGTCGGTACCGGCGGGGCAGGCTCGGGTGGGGACGGGACGGGTGGGGATGGAACAGGGGGCGCGGGAACGGGCGGCGACGGCACCGGCAGCGGCGGTGTGATGGTGGACATGGCGCCTGACACGGCGCCGATGAACGGCGACGACGCGCGCGACGTCAGCACTGAACCGCCGCCGTCGCCCGGGGACACTTCGGACGGCGCCTTGGAGGGGCACGCCGACGCCGCCCGCGACGCTGCGGCTTGCGTGAATGGCACCAGAGATCTTTCCAGCGTGGGGACCGGTGATTTTCACATTTCCTTTCGCGTCGCCACCATCCAGACAGGTTGGGTCGCCCTGCTGAATCAGCGCAGCATGTGCTTTTTCGACATTCTCTGGGACATTCGCGAGGCGCCGGACGGGACGATCTCTGTCGAGCTGGACGACGGCACCAACGCCAATTACCGAGCCGTCAAGTCGCCGGTCAAGATCAACGACGGCAACCTGCACGACATCGAGGTGTCCCGCGTCGCGGGCATGATGACGATCCAGATCGACGGCGCGTCGACGGTGACGGCAGCGTCTGCGGTCTCTCTGGGAATGATGCCCGCGCTTCGCATCGGCACCGACGTCTGCGGCCCCGCCAGCAACCCGTCCACCGCTGCCTTTGCCGGCAAGACGCTGACCGACGTGTGCATCATCAAGCGCTAGCGCGACGCTGACGACCGATCGAA
>DATLVT010000650.1:0-9975 GCA_035577105.1 Polyangia bacterium | reverse complement strand
CCGGCCAGCGCGAACACCATCAGATCGGAGAAGGCCTGCGTGCGCTGGCGCGTGATGGAGCCGTCGGCGCCGCGGTTCGGATACGCCTTGTCCGGATCGGTGATGGTGCCCGTCGTCCTGGGCGCCTCCATCTGCATGATCTGTCCCTGCAGCTGGTGCAGCCCCGACAGGTGCTGATCCAGGCGGCGCTGATCGTCGACGCCCAGGCGCCCGCGCAACGCCTTTGATTCATCGCCGATGGCGTCCAGCACCATGCGCCGGCGCAGCAGCTCGGGGTCGGGCGTCTTGGTCGGCCCGCCGGCCGGCGTGGCGTACTTAACCAGTGTGGCAAAGAATTTCGCCGGGCTCAGCTCGGGTGGGTTGGGGGCGCTGGGATTGTTGAAAGACAGGTTCAAGCCCTGGCCGGTGGCGCCGTTCGTGCTGCAGATACCGACGTGCAGGCCGTTCTTGTACGTCGCGCCGGTGTTGGTGATGGCGCCGATGACCTGATCGATCGTCGGCAGCTGAACGATGCCGGACCCCGTCTGCGCGCCGGTGAGCGCCTGGATCGGGTGCGACTGGTGCGCGGCGATGTCCGCGCTCTTCATGTTCAGGCCGGTCACCACCGAGATCCACGGCTTGACCGGGGCCAGCGGCTCCAGCTGCTCGCTCAGCTTCCATTCGTCGCCGACGCCGGTGCGCGCGGGGACCCAGCGGCTGGGGATGATCCCGTTGCCGAAGAACCAGGTTCCAAAACGAACCGGCAATGCACCGCCCGCCGCATAGGCCGTGCCGTTGTTGTTCAGCATGGCGCCCAGGCGCGGCAGCGGCACCGCCACGGCGACGCCGGCGCCCAGCATGCCCCTCAGGACCTTTCGACGCGAAATCACGGTGCGACTGGAAAATGCCATCGTGGTCTCTCCTTAGGGCGCGCTCGGTTCAACGAATCGAAAACCTTCGCTGGCCACCAGATCCAGCAACAGCTGATCAAAGTGGTTGCCACCGGTGGCGAAGCTGCTCGCCAGCTTGGTCAGGACAGTGCCGTCGCGTTCGCCGGGCGCGCGGCCCAGCGCGTTCGTGTACAGCTTGCTGACCAGGCAGGGACCGGCGACGGCGGCATTGTGGAGCGCGGCGCCCAGCTGGGCCAGGCCGTCGAAGGGCACGCCGTCCAGCGTGCCGGTGGCGTCGATCGGCTTGCCCTTGTCCATCGTCCGATAGCGTCCGACGCCGTCGAAGTTTTCCATCCCCAGGCCCACCGGATCCATCTGGGCGTGGCAGGCGGCGCAGGAGGGGTTCGTGCGGTGGTCGGCCAGGATCTGCCGGATCTGGTCGTTGGGATTTCGGGGCGGCGGAAGCTGGGCCATGACCTCCGGTGGCGGCGGCGGCACGATCTGGCACAGCAGCGCCTCGCGCACGAACTTGCCTCTGCGGGTCGGCATGCTCCGTTCCGGCAAGGACATCCCGGCCAGGATGGCTCCGCTGCCCAGGATACCGGCGCGCGGCGAATCGACGGGGATGGTCACCTTGCGAAAGTCGCTGCCGCCGGGGGAAGGCAGGCCATAGTGCTTGGCCAGCTCGTCGTTCAGGAACGTCGTCTTGCTGTCGAACAGCGACAGGAAATCGGCGCGCGCGCCAAAGACGACGTCGTCGACGCGCATCTCCAGCTCGGTCTGCATGGCCTGTCGCAAGGTCGGCGTGAAGTTCGGGTAGACCGTCGGATCGGGCATCGCCTCCAGCAGAAAGTGCAGGGCGTAGAGATCGTCGACGAACGCGCTCAGCGCCTGGTGCGCCCTGGGATCGGCCAGCATCCGTTTGGCCTGGGCGCTGACACCGTCGGGGTTGGCCAGAGATTCCTTGCCGGCGGCATCCAGCAGCGCCGGGTCGGGCACGGTGTTCCACAGCGTCGAGGCCAGACGCGACGCCATCTCGAAGCTGGTGTATTTCAGGCGGCCGTGGTCGGCGGCGCTGGGCGCGCCCAGTTCCACGCGATAAAGAAAATTGGGCGACTGCAGGATCAGGTTCACCGCGTGGCGCATGCCGATCAACACGCTGCTGCCGGGCTGCCCGGCGATGCTGGTGACCAGGGTGACCAGACGGTTGGTCTCCTCGTCGGTCAGCGGGCGGCGATAGGCGCGCCGGCCCAGCGTCGAGAGCGCCTGCTTGACGCAGGCCGCGTCGGTCGCCGTCTGCGGAACACAGGCCAGGGCCGCCGCCAGCCGCGCCGGGTCGCCGAACAGCCAGGTGGTCGCCGCCAGCGCCGACGCCTCGTAAAGGTTGGTGCCCGACGGCGAGATCGACACCGACGACGAGCCCACGCTGACAAAGCCGGCGTCCGTGAAATCCGGATCGACGGTGCCCACCGGCACGTCGGCGCCCAGCAGATCGCGCAGGCTGTTCCCGTACTGCGACGCGGTCAGCCTGTGCATGTGCGCGGTGGGCTGCGCGCCCCCGGGCGGCGTCGTCACCGGCCCCGGTCCCGGGCCGGGGTTCGGACCGGGGCCAGGGTTCGATGTCCCGCCGACGCCGGGATTATCGGTTGGACCACCTGCCCCACCCTCGATCGCACCGGTGCATCCGATGGCCATGAGCGAAGCGAACGCCGAGGCCATCACGACAACTGGTCCGACCGGCCGGTACAAAGACTTCAACACGGCATTCGCCTCCCTGGGGTGACTCTAAAGAAGGACGCACAGCGCCGCGACCAGCAGGCATGAAAAGCGCAGGACTGTGCGTCGTTCGAGCGGTTTATCATTGGGCAGAATTCCTGCGACGAAGCACCGCCGGGTAGACCAGATACGTCAGCGCCTTCGGCCCTGTCCACAGCCAGGGTTGCCCCAGCGTCAGCGGCTGGCAGGTCGCCGCCAGTTCCGGGTCGTGGCGAAGGATCTGCCGTACCAGATCGGGGTTGCACACGGTATGGGCCGCGCGCTGGGCGGCCAGCCTCATCGTCAACGCCCGCAGGTCCTCTCCCGGCCCCAGATCGTCGAGGGGCCGGTAAAAGAGCGACGAGGTCAGATCCGACACCAGCAGCGCGGCGCCCGCCGGCTTGATCATGCGAAGAATGACCCGCAGATGGATGCGGAGCAGCGCTTGCTCCAGCGCCGGGATCCGCGTTCCGTCCGGCGACGCCAGATGCTCCAGCGCCCAGGCCATCTGGCTCAGCACGCAGCAGGAGGCCACCAGGTCTACCTCCGACGGAAGCTGGCCGATCAAGGCGTCGGTGCCTGCCCTCACCAGCTCGTCGTCGGGCGGCAGCCGGGACTTTCCCTGCAGCTGATGGTACAGCCCCGACAGATCCACCGGAGCGTGGCTGCGCAGCTTGTCTCTCACCGCCGGACTCTGACGTCCGGTGGCGCGCGACAGCGCACCAGGGTCGATGTCGACCAGATGAACCTCGTCGAAGCGCGCCGCCAGCGCCGCGAGATCAAGGTCGTTGGCGTTCCCGGCGCCCAGCAAGCACAGACGGCCACCGCGCGCGTCGTTCCCGCCTGGGGCCAGCGCCAGGATCTCGGCCGTCACCCGCCGCCGGTGGTCCTGGAAACGCTCCCAGAGGTCGCGGGTCTCGCGGTTTCCAGTCTGCTCGGCGCGCTGCGCCCGGTCGAAGAGGCTGAGTCTTTCCTCGCGCATGACTTCGGCGACGGTCCCACAGGTAAATGGCCCCGACGAAGAAAAGTGGCTCAAAGAAGCGCCGCTGGTGAAAGGTTGCGGTCCCGCCGCCCATCGTCAGGAGGAACGGTAAAGAAGTCGCTGAGCCATACCGGCGCCTCGCGGTCATTCATGTTCGAGGGCACAAGCATGCGGGGCTCTGCAGTATCCGGAGACGAAGCGCAGACATCAGGTCCGGGGCAACTGGACGTAACCTACCCCGCTCAAGCGGACGGCACCCCGGCGGGTGGTGCCCTGACCGCCAAGGAGCTTGACCGCCTGCGCGTCGTTCAGCTGGTCTTGCAGCGACGGCTGACGCGCGTGAGCGCCGGCGGGATGCTGGGGATCGGCCCCCGGCAGGTCGCCCGCCTGTGCGACGCGTACCAGCGTCAGGGCGCGGTTGGTCTGGTTTCACGCAAGCGCGGCCGTGTTGGAAACCGAAAGCTGCCCCCCAGCATCGAGGCGCAGGTCGTCGAGCTCACGCGCAGGCTCTATCAGGACTGCGGCCCCACGCAGGTGCGCAAGAACCTGGCCGAGCAACACGGCATCCAGCTGGCAAAAGAGACGGTCCGCAAGATTCTCTCCAACGCGGGGCTCTGGTTTTCAAAGCGACGCACACCGCAAGTAAAATAGAACGTTTTTTCGGCCATGAGAAAGCGTCGTGGGCCAGCCGTTTAGAACTGTCTATTTGCGGCCCTACACCACATTCACTGAACCGTTGTACCGGCGTCACGCCACCTTACTGAACAGGGAAAATGGACGCTCCGCTGTCGGTCCGTTCCTCCCGAAACCCTTCGATGTGGAGACAGGACATGAACGAACAGCCCGCGCGCTCGAGTTTCAGGCTGCACCTACGCGCAGGCGTGGTCTCGCTGACGCTGATGATGGCTGCCTGCTCGGGTTCCATCAGCGGCGGCGGCACTCCTCCGCCTGGTGGTGGAGGATCCAGCAACCCCGGGGGTGGTAACGGCGGCTCGACGCCTCTGCCCGCTGACAACCCCAACGGCCCGATCGCCAGCAACCCGGCGGCCAGCACCCGGATGGTCAGGTTGAACAACCAGCAGTGGGAGAACACGGTGCAGGACCTCCTGCACCTGCCCGCGCCGCTGGGGCTGTCCAAGGCCTTCGTCGCCGCGCCGCTGGTCACCGCCTTTGACACCAACGGTGGCGTGCTGACGGTCGACTCGAACAACCGCCTGGACTTTCAAACGGCCGCCGAAGCCGTCGCCAAGCAGGTGGCCCATGATCCTCAGTTGCTGGCCATGGTGGCGCCCACGTCGACGCCGGCGTCCACCGACCGGGCCAAGAACTTCATTCAAACCTTTGGACAGCGTGCCTTCCGTCGCCCCCTCACCGACGCTGACGTCACCCGGTACCAGATGCTGTTCGACAAGGGAGCGATGTTGCTGGCCAGCGGCGACGCGTTCGTTGACGGCGTCGAGCTGGTCCTGCGCGCCCTGCTACAATCGCCTCACTTCCTTTATCGGGTGGAGAGCAGCACCGCCGTGGTCAACGGGCACGTTCCGCTGTCCGACTACGAGATCGCCTCGAGATTGTCCTACAGCCTGGCCAACACCATGCCGGACGATGCCCTGTTTTCGGCGGCCGCCGCGCACAAGCTGCAATCGCGCGACACCGTGGTCGAGCAGGCCCAGCGTCTGATCAACTCGCCCGCCGGCAAGGCCACGGTCAGCAACTTCAACTATCAGCTGCTGCACCTGCGCGACTATGACCAGATCAACAAGGATGCCATGAAGGCGCCCGCCTTCACCGCTGACATCGGCGCCGCGTTGAAGCAGGAGGTGCTCTCGTTCACCGACGACGTGGTCTTCGGGCAAGACCGGGGGATCACCGAGTTGCTGACGGCACCCTATACGTTCGCCAACAGCCAGGTCGCCAAGGTCTACGGCCTCACCAGCCCCAAGCCCGCCGCAGGCCAACCCGACCCGTTCGTGAAGGTGAACCTGGATCCCACGCAGCGGGCCGGGATCTTGACCCAGGCTGGCTTTCTGGCCTCCAACGCCAACGAGGACACCCCGTCGATCATCGTGCGCGGCGTGCAGATCGCCAAGGACCTGCTGTGCGTGACCATCCCGCCGCCGCCGGACGTGGTGCCGCCCCTGCCCGCCCTGGATCCCACGTCGACCAATCGCAAGCGGGTGACGACGTTGACGATGAACGCCCCCTGCAGCACCTGCCACACGACGCTCATCAACCCGCTCGGTTTTGCGTTTGAACACCTGGACGGCTATGCGCAGTTCCGCGCCCAGGAGAACGGGCAGCCCATCGACGCCACCGGCAGCTACTCGATCGACGGTCACGACGTATCGTTCAACGGCGCGCTGGAGCTGATCAAGGCGATCGCCAGCAGCCAGCAGGCGCAGGACTGCTATGCCTCGCACCTGATCGAATACCTGTACGGTCGAGACGTCGACGTGAGCAACGACGCTGACAAGAACCTGGTCGCGCGCGCGGGCGTTCGCGCCAAGGCCAATCCCTCGACCAAGAACCTGATCGTCAACCTGGTGGCGACGGACGCTTTCCTCACGCGGGCCCCCTAAGGAGCATGGCAATGACTGCAAAGAAGCACTTCCTGTCTCGTCGCCGTTTTCTCCGGGGCGTGGGTGGCGTGGTGGTGGGATTGCCCGCCCTGGACGCCTTCCAGTCGCGGGCGCGGGGGGCGGCGCCGCCGGCCAAGATCTATTCAGCGCTGATGCTGCAGCAGTGCGGCCTGGTGCAAGGGCCTCACATGGGCGGCGGCGTGGTGACCGCCGTCGTCAACAACGCGCCGCCGGAGACGGACATGTTCTGGCCGCGCGCCATGGGCGCCCTCAACCCGGCCACCATGGCCGGCGCCGACGCCGACCAGGCCACCAGCATCCTCAAGGACTATGCGTCCAAGCTGATCTTCCTGCGCGGCACCAGCTTCAAGTACTCCCACCTGCACGGCGGAGGCGCGGTGGCGGCGTCGACGGGCGCGCCGGTGACCGGTGTCTACCCCCGCGAGCTGCCGGTCTCCGAGTCCATCGACGTCTTCATCTCCAACAAGATGGCGAACGGTCAGGAGCCGCTGACGCTGTACGCTGGCCGCAAGGGCGAGTTCCGGGACGATTCGCTGTCCTTTGGCCTCAAGGGCGTGCTGCGCGTCGGTGACAACAACCCCTGGACGGCCTACCAGCGAACGGTGGGACTCACCGGCACGATGATGGCGGATCCCGCCACCTATCAGAAGATTGCCGCCCAGCGCCTGTCCGTCAATGATCTGATCCGCGGCGAGCTCAAGGAGCTGCAGGGCCGCTCCGAGCTGAGCAAGGAGGATCACCAGCGCGTTGATCTGCACCTGTCCAGCATCCGCGACATGGAAATGAACATGACCAACGTCCTGGGCCCGATGATCGACGTTCCGGCGTTGATGGCCATCAATGGGACCCACACCACCGATGCCAACATCGAGAAGGCGACCCAGATGCAGATCGATCTGATCGCCTTCGCCTTCGCCTCGGATCGGGCGCGCACCGCCACACTGCAGGTGGGAAGCTGCAACGACCACACCCGGTACACGATCAATGGGGTGCTGGCGCCTGCCTATCATCCGATCTCGCACCGAAACAACTCCGATGGCCAAGGCGGCACGTTGATTCAGAACTCCGTCCAGCTGCACCACGCCATCGATCAGATCCACGCGCGCCACTTCAAGCGCCTGCTTGACCGCATGTCGGCGTACACGCTGCCCTCGGGCGGCACCCTATTCGATTCCAGCGTGAACATCTGGACCAACTCGCTGGACGACGGTCCCACCCACGGCAGCACCAACGTTCCCTACGTCATCGCCGGCAGCGGCGGCGGGTTCTTGAAGACCGGCCAGCACGTCCTGTCGCCGGGAGCCAGTCACCGCGTGCTGACCACCGTGGCCAGCGCGGCCGGCTGCCGCAAACCGAACGGCGATCTGGTAGACAACTTTGGCGACCCCAGCGCCCCTGGGCTGATAACGGAGATCGTTGCTTGAAGCAAAGAGGAGTTCACATGGGTTTTAGACACCGGCTGGCTCGGATTCTGGCGCCAGTCCTTGTGCTGACTGCGGCGCTCCTTGCGACGACGTCTGTTCTTGCCGCCACCGTCAAGGTTGCCTGCACCGGCACCAGCGCCATGCAGGGGCTGGGTTCGTCGGCGGGGCATCACGTGCCCGACGAGATGGGGCGTGACCTGGGCGCGGGCTTCGAGGTCAAGAACTATGGCGTCGAGGGGACGACGGCGATCAGCTCGATCAGCACGGCGTACGCGAACACCAGCCAGATGAAGGCGGCGCTGGCCTCCAACCCGGACGTCGTCCTGTTCTGGTTCGGCGGCAATGACTCATTCGCAGGGACGTGGAGCGCGCACAAGAGCGAGTTCAAGGCCGACTACACCAAGCTGGTGCAGACCTTCCAGGCGTTGCCCAGTCACCCCAAGACGTTTCTGGTTCGCCTGTGGGTCTTCGTCCAGACGCCGGTTCAACAGACCGTCATCGACAAGGAGATCCTGCCCATCATCGACCAGATCGGCGCCGAGACCGGCTCGGTCCTGATCGACTATCGCAAGGCGTTCGAGATGCACCGCGAGTACTTTCCGGACGGCATGCACCCGAACGACACCGGCACGCTGGCCATCGGCAAGCTGTTCGCCGACTCCGTGACCGCCGCGCTGAGCGCCGCGCCTGCCGATGCCGGCGCGACGTCCGACGCCTCGGCGGCCGACGCTGGCCCTGCCCTGCCCGACGCGGCGATGGTCGAGGCCGCCGCCGACACGTCCAGCGCGGCGACCGGGGGGACGACAGGAGGATCAACGGGCGGGGCCAGCGGCTCCGGGGGGGCTGGCACGGGCGGTGCGCCGCCCTCGTCCACGGGGAGCGGGGGCAGCAGCCCGCCAGCCGCCAGCAGCGGCAGCGGCGGTTGCAGCATCGCCGAGCGATCCTTCGCGGCGCCCAGCGCCCTGTTGTTGATGAGCCTCCTCGGACTGTTCGCTGCCCGCCGTCGCCGCGGTTAGCGGAACGCCGCAGGATTTGCCGATGGTTCGATGTCTGCTGGCTCTGTGGTCCGTTACGATCGTCGGCTGCGCGATGTCGTCATCGCCGGCGGCGCCCTCGGGAAACGTTGACGCCGCCGGTGGCGGCAACGATTCGCCGTCGGACAGCGGCGGCGCGACCAGCGGTGGCAGCGACGCCGCCGGCGGCAGCGATGATGCAACGGTGGAGAAAGACGCCGGGGCAAACGGGAGCGGCGGCGCCGCGGTCGCCGCGGACGCCGCGCCTGGCGAGGGCGGCCCGGGCAACAGCGGCCCGTGCCCCGGTCTCTTTTGCGAGGACTTCGAGCAGGGACAGCTGGACCCCGCCGTATGGGACGTCCAGACGGGGTCAGGCGGCGTGGAGACGGTTCAGCAGGAGACCGTCGCCCACGGCAAGTACGCGCTGCACATGCACGGCACCGGCGCCGGCGGCGACTTCGCGTTGATCGTGTCCAAGAACATGCCCAAGGCGCTGCAGGGCGCCGGTCCGATCTTTGGTCGGGCCTACCTCTATGCGACGTCAATCTCCGCCGCGCACGTCGAGCTGGGGTTCGCGGGGACCACCCACGACCCGGCGGTGCCTGCCGCGGTCACGACCAAGGGGATGAATTTCAACTACATGGAATTCGCCGAATACGCCGGCTCCTGGCAGCTGGGGTTCGATCTGTTCGCCCCTGATCCGACCATCGCCAAGGGCTTCGTCGAGGAGGCGTCATACCCGCCGGCCAAGGACAAGGCCCCGGCCGGAAAGTGGAGCTGTATCGAGTGGGAGTTCGGCGACGACCCCGAGACGATGCTGTTGTGGGTCGACGGAAAGCAGATCGATCAGTTCGACGTCCAGCACATCAGCTTCAGCAGCGTCGCGCGCACGCCGGGGAGCGTTCTGAACGGAAAGAGCAGCGGCATCGTCGGGGGCTTCACGGTCTTCGGATTCGGCATCCACTCGTACGGCAAATCGCCGGCCGGCGTCGATCGGTACTATGACGACATCGTGCTGGATACCAAGCGCGTGAACTGCCTGCCCTAGCCGCGCCCTCTCATGATTCGTCCATCTCGCGGGGGAAGGCCGCTTCATTCCTTCGGCGAGGGCGAGGAGGCGTGGGGGCCTGCATCCATTCCAGGATTCACTCGATAGTCTGCAACGCTGGCCCCAAGCGAGCCGACGTAGCGTGGGGGGGGAGGAAGGAAGACGCTGCGCCCTAGCCGACCGTGCGCGGCGGCCCGCGCCGTCCCGGCGTCAGCGCATCCCGCGTCGGGTCACGGCAGCGCGTGGCGCTGGAAGACCTCCCAGGCCACGTCCGGAACGCCGAC
>DATLVT010000649.1:0-4095 GCA_035577105.1 Polyangia bacterium | reverse complement strand
GGTGTTGCCCATGGTGACCTGGCCATCGCCGGCGATGACCACCTTGCCGTTGCGGCGCACCACCAGGACGGTGGTGGAGCGAATGCGGGGACGAAGGGGATTTCGGTGACCGGCGGTTTTCATCAGCGGGCTCGCGGGTGGGCTTTGTCGTAGACCGACATCAGGTGATCGATGTTGACGTGGGCATAGCGCTGCGTGGTGCGCAGACTGGAATGGCCGAGCAGCTCTTGAATCGACCGCAGGTCGGCCCCTTCACCCAGAAGGTGCGTGGCAAAGGTGTGGCGCAGGGCGTGCGGCGACACCGCCGCCACGCCGGTGGCGGCCTCGCGCCGGGCCAGCATGCGCCGGACCACCCGCGGATCCAGCCGCCACCCGCGCGCGCTGACGAACAGCGCCGCAGGGTCGATGCGGTTGCGGGCGCGACCACGCGCCGCCGCGCCGGCCGCTGTCGCCGTCGCCCGGGCCAGCCGCTCGGCTCGAATCGGCAGATAAACCTGCAGCGCCTGCCAGGCCTTCGATCCGACGGGGACCACGCGGTCCTTGCGCCCCTTGCCCTGACGGACCTTCACCCGCCCGCCCCGACCGTCGCCCTCGACGTCGTCGACGTTCAGGTTGCACGCCTCCGACACCCGCAACCCGGCGCCGTAGAGGATCTCGAACAGGGCCAGCGCCTGGCTGGCGTCCGCCGGGTCGGGCTCCCGCTGCTCGGGGCGGGCGTCCAGCAGGCGGCCCACGTCCTCCTTGCCCAGGAACGACGGCAGACGCTTGGCCCGCTTGGGTCCGCGCAGCGCGCCCACCGGACTGGACGCCAGCAGGCGCCGCCGCACCGCCAGACGAAAGAACGCGCGCAGCGACGACAGCTTTCGCCCGATGGTCACAGCGTCATTCCGTCCATGAAGCGAGGCAAGGTACGAACGGCACATCACCACGTCAAGGTCGTCCAGCTTGATGGCCTTGGTCTCGTCTGCGCCATGGCCTTTCTGGGCGCGGGCGAACGACCACAGCTCCTCGACGTCGTGCAGATAGGCGCGCAGCGTGTGCGCCGAGGCGCGCTTCTCGGAAGTCAGGTACTGGCGAAACAGGTCGACCGCTTGTCGCATGGACCGGGCGATCGTAGCTCACCGCCGACGCGCGCGCGAATCGCCGTCGTGGACGCCCCGTGAACCTTCAGACCCAACCGGCGAAGGCGGCCGCCGCCCGCTCCACGTAAAGGCGTCGCCGTTCGCGCTTGGGCGCCCGATCCGACAGCGGTGGCAGCAGACCAAAATTGACGTTCATAGGCTCGAACGGCTGACCGGCCAGGCGCGGCCGGGTGACGTGCGCGTACAGGGCGCCCATCGCCGTCTCGGGCGGCGGTGGCGGCGCCGCCGTGCCCAGCAGGCGCCCGACCGCAAAACGGGCCGCCAGAAGGCCCATCGCCGTGGATTCGATGTAGCCCTCGACGCCGGTGATCTGACCGGCCAGTTGAATGGACGGCCGGCCGCGCAGCTCCAGCGCCGGCCCCAGCAGGCGCGGCGAATCGACGTACGAATTGCGGTGGATGGAGCCCATGCGCAGAAACTCGGCGCTGGCCAGTCCCGGGATCATGCGAAAGATGCGCTGCTGGTCGGGGTAAGCGAGGCGCGTCTGGAACCCGACCAGGTTGTAAGCGGTGCGATGGCGATTCTCCGGGCGCAGCTGCACCACCGCGTGGGGGCGCCGGCCGTCGCGCGGATCGGTCAGCCCCACCGGTCGCATTGGCCCGAAGGCCAGCACGTCCAGGCCTCGATCGGCCATCACCTCGATGGGCAGGCAGCCTTCGAAGTAATGCGCCTCTTCAAAGCTGTGCGGCGCCACCTTGCGGCCGGCGCGCACCGCGGCCACGAACGCCTCGTACTCGTCGCGCGACAGCGGACAGTTCAGGTAGTCGCCCTCTTCTGTGTCGTCGTGATCCCAGCGCGACGCCCGGAAAGCCACGCCGAGATCGACCGAGTCACCGTCGATGATGGGGGCGATGGCGTCGTAAAAATAAAGCGGCCGCCCGCACAGGGCGCCCAGCTCGCGCGCCAGCCGGCCGCCCGTCAGCGGTCCGGTGGCGATGATGGCCGGCCCGTCGGGCATCGCGTCGACCACCCGACGCTCGATGCGAATGTGGCGGTGGTTGGCGATGCGGGCGGTGACCAGCCGCGAGAAGGCAAAGCGATCGACGGCCAGCGCCTCGCCGGCCGGCACGCGCGTGGCGTCGGCGCAGGCCAGGATCAGCGAGCCCGCCCGGCGCAGCTCGGCCTTCAGCAGGCCGGCCGGCGATTCGACGGCGTCCGAGCGCAACGAGTTGGAGCAGACGATCTCGGCCAGCAGCGGTGTCGAGTGCGCGGCCGACATCACCTCGGGTTTGGACTCGCGCAGGACAACATCGATCCCGGACTCGGCCGCCTGCCAGGCCGCCTCACACCCGGCCAGGCCGCCGCCCACGACGGTGAGGGTCCGGGTGACTGTCTGCGAGATCGGCTGCACGGCCGGCAGCTTACAACAAGCGGCCGGCCCGCACCGTGACACCGCGCGGCTCACCCACCCGCCCTCACCTTGAACCGTCCGGGAGGACACTTACGTTCCACCTGTGAAGTCTGGGAAGGGGAGGCAATGATGCATATCCAGTTAAGCGAGCTTTCGGGACGGATGGTGCTGGATGCCACCGGCGAGATTCTGGGTCGGGTGAAGTTCCCGATGGTGGACATGGAGACCTGGCTGGTCGATTCCTTGCGCGTCAGGCCCACCCGCAAGGTGGCCGGCGAGCTGGGGCTGGCCTGGTCCTGGTGGAAGCGACCGACCATCGACATCGGCACCGGCCTCATCCACGCCTCCAGCGATGCCATCATCCTGCGCGTCGCCGTGGCCGAGCTGCGGGAAACCATGCCGCCGCTCTTCCCGGAGGGCGCCGAGATTTCGATCCACTAGCGGCCCTGGCCGTCGGCCACTCGCCGCTTCGACTAGCGCCCCCGGCGCCGCCGGGCCAGCGCCAGCGCCATGGCCAGGGCCAGCGTCCCCAGCGAGACGGGCGCTGCCTGGCCGCCGGTGCGGCAGCCACAGCCGTCGACGGTGTTGCCGTTCACGCCGACGGTGCTGGCGTCGCCGGCCGAGGGACCGGTCATGGTCCCGCTGTCGATCGCCGGGCCACCGCCGCTGCCCGGCTGACCGGCGTCGGGCATCGCGCCGCCACCGCCGATCATTCCACCGCCATTGCCACCGCCATTGCCACCGCTGCCCGCGCCGCCAGCGCCGCGCACGTCGGCGCCGGCGTCTCGGCCGCCCATCACTGGGCCACCGTCTGTGGCCGGCGGCACGCCCCCGTCGCCGCTCACCATGATCGCGCCGCACGATTCGGGCCCCGGCCCCGGCGCCTGGAAGGGCGTGCCGTCGATGCAGGTATTCATCCCGGCGCCGCCCTGAAGGTCGACCTTGATGGTGGCCGAGTTGGCGTCAGCGGCCATGACGGTGATGCTGAGGCCGCCCGCCGGATCGGTGAACGTCTTGCCGGCCGCCAGCGCGGCGTCAGAGTCGCTGGCCGTCATCGGGTTCATGTCGAGGAGCCAGGTGTGCAGCCCGCGCTGCGTGCGATCCTTGAGATCGCCGCCCACGCGTACGTGCACCTGCGGCGTCAGCGCTGTCTGCGCCATGTTGCGCCAGCCCAGCGCCCCGTCGAAGTTGTCGGGCGCGCGGAACTCGACGTAATAGTGCGACAGCATGTCGACCGACGCTGCGCCGCCACCGCCCGAGCGAGGCATCATGCGCACCTTGGGCGCCGCGATCTGCAGGAACTGCGCGCCGTCGCAGGCGCGACCGTTGGAGAGCAGCGTGAAAGTCCCCGAGCTGCCGACCTTGACGCCGTTACAGGCCCCGTACCAGCCCTGGTAGGACTTCTGCCAGGCGTTCATGTGCCGGCAGCCGCCGCCCATCGGATCGAAGATATCGCCGTATTCACTGTGGCGGCAGGTTCCCATCGGGTTGTCGACGAAGGTCTGTCCACCGCAGGTCATCGACGACGAGTGGGCCATGCCGAAGTTGTGTCCCGGTTCCTGCACCAGCACCACGCAGCCGGTGGAGGCGTTGTACCAGGTG
>DATLVT010000648.1:0-2640 GCA_035577105.1 Polyangia bacterium | reverse complement strand
CAGCGCGGGCGAGATGTCCTTGCGCAGATCGAGAACGCCCTTGTGACACCACGCGTGGGTCCAGAGCAGCCAGCGGCGGGTGTCCTCGGCCAGCTCTGCGACCTGCCCGCTCTCGGTCGTTTCTCGCTCCCGGCCGATAATGGCTAGCCCGAGCAGGTCGTCCAGGCCGCCGCCGTCGGTCCCGATCGTGACAACGTCGCATCGCGCTAGAATGGCGTCGAGCGTGACCCCGCGATCGGAATTGCGCTCCCAATACGGGGCGCCTGCCCAGTTGTCCGACCGTAGGGCCAGCCCGATCTCGACGTTGAGATGCTTCGCCATAAATCCGCGGACCGACGCCTCTCCGGCGACCACGGATTCCCGCAGCTTTTCCTCGAGGAACTCCATGTCGACCGACGCGCCCAGATTCGGGTTCGTGACATAGAAGTTTTCTGGCTCCCTTGCCGATTTGAGCATCCGGTCGGGGAATTCGTACAGGATCGGCAGGCTTCGCTTATCCGAGATCTTGCCGTCGCGGACATCCCTGAAATATCTGAGCTTCTGATCGAATACGCCAGCCGGGGGCTCATCCGACTGCGTGCTCAGATAGATGACGAAGCCCTCGGGTCGCGAGGCCAAGCCGCCCGTCGCCTCCCGCAACATGTTCTCGGCGTTGGCCCGCTTGCCGAACTGCCAGAGCTCGTCGACCAGGACGCCGATCGCCTTCTTTCCTCCGACGGTCTCGTCGTTGGCCGCCACGACCTTGAGCGTCGCGCCCGTCGTCCGGTGGGTGATGGTTCGTAGATGATCCTGCACATGCAGGATTTCCGATAGAACCTCGCCCTTCCGGACCATGTCCCGACATGGCCAAAAGGAATTGTTCGCTATTTCTATTGTAGGGGCCAGGATGATGAACTCGCCGGACATCCGCCAATTTCGAATGAGGGCGGTGAGCATCACGCCGGCGGCGATGGTCGACTTGGAGTTTTTCTTCGAGACCAGCAGGAAAAAGTTGCGGATCAGGCGCCGTCCCGTCGCGGCGTCATAGGCACCAAAGAGCGCAGAGACGAGATCCATGACCCACGGTCGGCAGGCCTCGCCCATGGTGGGGGAGCCGGCCACGTCAACGATCCGCAGTTCCCGGAAGACCTCTAACGCCGCCTTGGCCTCATCGGGGAATAGCGGGTCGAAAGGGATCAGCGACCGCCGCGCCAGGATGCGGTCTTCCCAGTCCGGGCAGGAAGTGGTCCAGTCGCGCGAGTTAGTCACTTCCCGAAAAACCCCTCAAAAAAGGTGATCTCGGAAGGGGTTTTTCCGGGAAGTGTCCAGCACGTATTGCCTTGCTGTACGCAAAAATGCTTGATACCCGGAAGTGTCCGTCGAATTCCGACGAAGGGTGGAGAGATGATCATGATGCTGCTGAGGCGACCCAAGGTCGAAGAAATGACCGGGCTCAAGCGATCGTCGATTTACGAGTACATGGCCGCCGGTACCTTCCCCAAGCCGGTTCGGATAGGGCCTCGCGCCGTCGGCTGGCTGGAGCCGGAGATCGTTGCCTGGCAGAAGTCGTGCATCGCTGAGCGATTCGCCCGCAGTGCCCAAGAGGCGGCGAGCCGCAAAAGATAAATCCTGAGATTCGGCGCGCGCTATCGACCGTTGGCGCTATTCGTCGCGCACCCGCGCCATAAGCATGGGAAGCGCCTCGCCAAGAGACTCGCCGCTCATCGGTGAGGAAGGGGCGGCAATAGCCCGACGCTCCCTCCCCCCATGAGGCATCCGATCAGGCCGAATATGATGTAGACCACGGCGATCGCCACGATCGCCCAGAGCACCACGTTGATGATGGTGACGACGGGCGCCGGCACACCGCCCATGAGGCCGAGAAGCCAGGGCACCACGGCCCTGATGATGGTGACCACTGCCACCACGATGATGATCCAGATGCACAGGGACATTGCCCAGCCAAGGGAGAAGCATGCCATGGGTCTGGACTCCTCAATAGGTAGGGCGGCGACGATGCGCAGGGTGTGGGGCACGGGGGGTGCTTTGCGCTTGTGGTGTCGCGCCCTATGGGCAGGCAAAGAATCTCGATGCCAGCCCTGTTGGATTGATCATTGCAGCCGGGGCGGCGCCTGCGGTGTAGCGAACTTGCCGATCGCCGCCTCCTGGGCCGCCTCAGCCCGCGCGCCCTTCTTTCCGTCGGCGGGCCGGCGCTCCAGCTCTGCCCAGGTCCTCGCCGCAGTGGCAAGGGTCTTGAGGACTTCGGCGCGGGCACCGAGGCTGACGGCTTGGCCCAGGGCTCGCCGGCGGAGGACGTTGTCCTCCTCGCCAATTAGGCGCTCGATATCTCCCAGTCGGGTCGTGACCGCGGCCAGTTCCCCCACTAGTCGGAGGGTCAGATCCTTGGCGGCGGCCAGCGCGTCGCGGAGAGGGTCACCGGTCGTGTGTTGCTCTGTGGCAACAGGAGACAGTACTACACCGCGGGTGCACGCCTGTGGCTGGCGTTCGTAAGTGGGATCGGTCGCCCGCTTGGGTTCATCTGTGCCGCTCCTTTTGCGGCCCGCGCCAGGTCTCTTGCCGCCACGAGGCATCGGATTCAGGCCCCCGGATTGATTTCTTTGATTTTCCGGAAATTCAAACGAAAAAAAATCTGCGGATGGC
>DATLVT010000647.1:0-7598 GCA_035577105.1 Polyangia bacterium | reverse complement strand
CCAGCAACTCAGACACTTCCAGCGGAACGTCGATCTGGACCTCGACCCAGCTCACACCGACGGCGCTCACGCTGATGGATCCAGAGCGTGCCGCAGGTCCTCTTCCAGATCGGCGACGTCTTCGATCCCCACCGACAACCGCAGCAGCCCATCGCCGATGCCCAGTCGCCGCCGCTGCTCGGCGGGAACGCCCTTGTGCGAAAAAGAGACAGGGTGCGTGAGCAGTGACGCCACCTCACCCAGGCTGGCCGCCCGGCCGATCACCCGCACGCGATCGTACGCCCGCCGGGCCGCCGCGCCGTCGCCCAGGTCGAAGGAGATCATCGCCCCCGGCGCCGCCAGCGTGTCGCGGCAGACGGCGTGATCGGGGTGGTCGGCGCGGCCCGGGAAGAACACGCGCTTGACCTGGGGCAGCGCCGCCAGCACCTCGGCCAGCCGCGCGGCGCTGGCGCATTGACGTTCCATGCGCAACGGCAGCGTGCGCACACCGCGCAGGCACAACCAGGCCGCGAACGGATCCATCACGCCACCCAGCAGGCGGCTGTACGGTTCGATCTTGGCCAGCGCCGCCGCGCTGCCCGCCGTCACCCCGCCCATCAGATCGCCGTGCCCGCCGATGTACTTCGACAGGCTGTGGACGACGACGGTGGCGCCCTGCTCCAGCGGCCGCGACAGGCACGGCGTGGTGAAGGTGGCGTCCACGATCAGCGCCAGCCCCCGTTCGCGCGCCAGCGCGCCCAGCGCCGGCACGTTCGCCACGCGCAAGAGAGGGTTGGACAGCGTCTCGACCAGCACCGCGCGCGTCCGGGGACCGATGGCCGCCCGCACGGCGTCGACGTCCCATCCCGGCACGAACCGCGTCTCGATGCCGTGGCGCGGGCCCAGCTCGCGCAGCAGTTCGATCGAGCCGCCGTAAAGACCCTCGGACGCCAGCACCTCGCCGCCGCCTCCGTGCGCGAACACCGCCGCCGCGACGGCCGCCATCCCCGACGCAAAAACCCGTCCCGCCTCCGCACCCTCCAGCGCCGCGATGGCGTCGCCCAGTGCTTGCGTGGTCGGGTTCGCGTGCCGGCTGTAAAGAAAGCCGCCCCCCTCCGACGCCCGATCGGCCGCCGCCGCGTCCGGGTAGTCAAAGTTGGTGGTCTGAAACAACGGCGGGTTGTGCGCGCTCTCGCCCCCCGGCCCCAGCGCCGCCGCATCACGCGCGATCTGCACCGCCCGCGTCCCGATCCGAATCATGTCTTCATTCCGAAGAAGGCGTTCACGCCCTCAACATACATCCGATCGAATCGGATCGGAGGCGGGCTTTGCCCGCCGGAGACACCGCTCGCCAGACAGGATCCGCCCCCGGCTCTCGTCGCATCGGGGAGAGCCCGCGAGAGGGGCCAGCAGGCCCCTTTCGCGCCGCTCTTAGCGGATCACGCGCCGCTTGGCTTCACGACGGCGACGCTTGCGCGCTTCGCGCATCTTGCGCTTGCGCTTGACGGAAGGCTTCTCGTAGTAACGGCGGCGTTTGATCTCCTGCAGAATCCCTTCCTTGGACATCTTCTGCTTCAGGATCTTCAGTGCCTTGTCTACAGAATCCCTGACTTCAACTTCAAGCGGTCGGCCGAGCAATGTCTCCAAGCGATCTCCTTCTGAAAGAACGGGGAATTGAGCACGGTTGCCGCGCCATCGTCAAGCGCGCCTCGCACGCCCGGGCTCGCGGCGGCAAAATCAACACCCAGCGTAACAAAATTCCTCCGGGCGGGCTTACCTTTACAGTGGGTTCGGGATTGCGGTATGTACACCCATGTGGGGGGCGGCGGTGTAACGGCGCGATCATAAAGTAGTTTTAAGGGATGTTACGCGCAAAAAGGAGCCAGCAGAATGGTAATGGGGGCGAAGGTCTTCACCGCAACGAAGGCCAAAGACCGCGAGGAGTTAGGCGAGGTTTTGACCCGGTGGATTCGGGACAACCCGAACGCGCGCATCATCGACAAGATCGTGACCCAGAGCTCGGACAGTGAATTTCACTGCCTGACGATTACGATTTTCTACGAGATGCAATCTCAGTAACCTAAGGCGCAATGCGTTTTGGCTTTCTGCTCAAGCGCGGCAAGCCAGAAGCTCGTGAGATCGCGGCGGACCTCGGCCGCGTCTTGCTGCAACGGGGTTGCGAGCTGGTAGCACTGGAGGAAGACGCGGCGGTCCTGCCCGCCGCGCGCGTCGTGACGCCCGAGACGCTGGGCGCCTCCATCGACGCCCTGGCGGTCCTGGGCGGCGACGGCACGCTGCTGTACGCGGCGGGGTTGGTGGCCGATCACGGCGTCCCCCTGTTCGGGGTGAACCTGGGCAGTCTGGGATTCATGACCCACTACAGCCGCGCCGAGGCAGTGGCCGCCATCCAGGACGCCTGCGCCGGCCGGCTGGCCATCGACGAACGGATGCGCCTGCGGGTGACCATTCACGGTCAGTCGGGCGAAGGCGAATCGCGCGGCGTGGTCAACGACGCGGTGATCTCCCAGGCGCTGGCGCGGCTGCTGGATCTCGACGCGCGCCTGGACGGCGCGCCCATTGGCATCTACAAGGCTGACGGTCTCATCGTGTCGACGCCCACCGGGTCCACCGCCTATACGCTGGCGGCCGGTGGCCCCATCCTGGCCCCCGACCTGGAGGCGATGGTGCTGACGCCCATCTGCCCGCACACCCTGACCAACCGGCCTCTCGTGGTGCGCGCCGACGCGCGCGTCACCGTGACCAACCTCTCCGACAGCCCGGTGCGCCTCACCGTCGACGGTCAGTGGGGCCGCGAGCTGCAAACCGGCGATTCGATCGAGGTGCGCAAGACAGATCGGCCGCTGCGCCTGTTTCGGGCGCCCACCTCGTTCTTTGCGATCCTGCGCCAGAAGCTGTCCTGGGGCGAGCGACGGGGCGAACGGCCGATCTAGATGCCAGAGCATGGCAACCGGCGGGCACCACGGCCGATGAGATCAACAGAAGGGGACGCTGAAACGTGCTGACGCTGCTTCGGATCGCTGGGTTCGCGCTGATCGACGAGCTTGAACTGACGCTGGGGCCGGGGCTGACGGTGATCACCGGCGAGACGGGTGCCGGCAAGAGCATCATCGTCGAGGCGCTGGGTCTCTTGCGGGGCGCGCGGGCCAGCGCCGATCTGATTCGCACCGGCGCCGACGAGGCGCGGGTCGAGGCCATCATCGAGCTGCCACCGCATTCAGAGCTGCGCGGGCGGCTGGAAGCGGAGGGGCGTGAGGCCGAGGAGGGGCTGGTGGTGCGTCGCAGCCTCAATCGCGCCGGCCGCGGTCGTGTGCATTTGGGCGGCAGCCTGGCCAGCGCGACCGATCTGTCGGAGACGGTGGCGCGGCTCATCGACATTGCCTCGCAGCATGACCAGCAGTCGCTGACCAATCCGGACAGCCAGCTGGCCATCCTGGACGCCTTCGCCGAAAACGAGGCGCTGCGCGCCGACATGGTGGCGGCCCACCGGGCCCTGGCCGACGCGACGCTGGCCCTGGAGGCGTTCGACGCTGACGCGCGCACGCGCGCCCAGCGCGAGGACCTCCTGAAATTCCAGCTGGGAGAGCTGGAGGCCGCTCGCCCGGTGATCGGCGAGGACGACGCCCTGCGCGCCGAGCGCGAGCGTCTCAAGGGCGCGGGCAAGTTCTTCGCGGCCGCCTCGCGCGGCGAGGAGATCCTGTACGCGCAGGAGGCGGCCGTCGTTGGTCAGCTGGCCGCCGTCTCGCGCGAGCTGCAGCCGCTGTCGGCGCTGGACCCGGCACTGGCCCCGCTGGTGGAACGCCTGCAGACGGCGCAGGCCACGGTCGAGGACGTGGCGCGCGATCTCGGTCGGTACGCGGCGGGGATCCGCGCCGATCCGGCGCGGCTGACCGAGGTGGAAGAGCGGCTGTATCTGCTGGGCCGGCTCTGCCGCAAGCACGGCGGGACGATGGCCGACGTCATCGAGCGCTGGCAAACGATGACCCGCGAGCTGGGCGAGATCACCTCGTTTGAAGCGGGGCTGGCCCAGCGGCGCGAGGCGCTGGCCCAGGCCGACGCGACGGCGCGCAAGGCGGCGGCCGCGTTGACGGCGTCGCGACAGAAGGCGGCGGGGGGCCTGGAGAAGAAGGTCAGCGCCACCCTGCGCGAGCTGGCCCTGGGCAACACGCGCCTGCCGGTGTCGATCGAGACGCGGGCCGAAGTTGGCCCGTCGGGCGCCGACAAGGTGCAGTTCCTGTTCGCGCCCAACCCGGGCGATCCGCCGCGTCCCCTGGCCAAGATCGCCTCGGGCGGCGAGCTGTCACGGGTGATGCTGGCGGTGAAACAGGCGCTGGCCAAGACTGACCAGGTGCTGACCTATGTGTTCGACGAGGTCGACGCCGGCGTGGGGGGCGGCGCCGCCGAGACCATCGGTCGCAAGCTGAAAAAGATCGCCGAGGATCGCCAGGTCCTTGTCATCACCCACCTGGCACAGATCGCCGCGTTCGCCGATGCGCATGTGCGGGTGACCAAGACGGCGTCGCAAGGGCGGACGCGGGTGGCCATCGAAGCAATCAGCGGCAAGGAGCGCACGGCGGAGATCGCCCGCATGCTGGGTGGCGCCACGCCGTCGGCGGAGGCCACCGCCCACGCCAGCGAGATGTTGCGCCGGGCGCGTCCGTGAGCCCACGCAAGACGGGGAAGGCGCCGCAGACCCGTCCGGGATTACAAGCGCCGGCGAAACCTGTGGGTGAGCTTGCGGATAACGACGACGACGAAATTGACCGTCCAGAACCGTCATGCTACCTGGAGGAGGAGGACGCGCAGCAGACGTCTGCGGAATCCCAGGGAGATTTTTCGGAATTGGCACGCAGAAAACGCAAACGTCGCTCGGTCGAGATCCGCAACTCGGTGCGCCTGGGCGTGTTGCTGGTCGGGTTGGTCGGCGTCAACGTCTACGTCTTCTTTTTCAATCGCCACACGGCCCCGCGTGATGTGCTGAACCTTCAATCCACCTCCAAGACGTTGGAGATGGAAAAGAAGGACGTCCTGAAGAAGGACGCCGAGAACGGCAGGGGGCGACTGCGCCAGCCCGGGAAGTCAGAGCGACCGGCGACACCGATCGGCACGTCGACGACGACACCCACGACGACGTCCACGTCCACGTCCTCGTCGGCGTCGGGAGTGGCCATCGCCACGCCGGGAACCGGCACGGCGGCGCCAGCGACCAGTGCGGGGGTGCCGAGGCCCCTCATCCAGATTCCTTTCGCTCCTCCCGACGAGCTGCCGGAAGGCGACGAAGCCACCACCGGTCCGACGGAAAAGATCATCGGCAACAGCGACACGCTGGGCGGCCTGCTGGCCCGCGAAGGTTTTGGAGCTTCCGGAGCCAAGGTGGTGGCCGCGCTGAGCCGCCTTTGCGATCCCAAGCTGATCCGGGGTGGCCAGCGCTACCTGGTACGCGCCGACGATCAAGGCACGCCGGAAGCCTTCGAATACCACCCGACGCCGGCGCTTCGTTACCTGGTGGAAAAGCAGCCCGACGGCACCTGGAAAGGGCGCAAGGTCGAACAGCCCGTCGCCATTCGCACGGTCGAGGCCGCCGGTCTGGTCGAATCGTCGCTGTATGAATCGGTGCAGAAGTCAGGCGAGGCCAGCGCCCTGGTCAGCTTGCTGGTCGAGCTGTTTGCCTGGGACGTGAACTTTTACGTCGACACCCACCCCGGCGATCACTGGAAGGTCATCGTCGAAAAGCAGTATCTGGGCGGCCAGTTTTACAAGTATGGCAACCTGCTGGCCGCCGAATACGGGGGCAAGGTGGGCACCTTCCGGGCTTTCTACTGGAAGCCGCCGGGCGCCACCAAGACGCCGGGCAAGTACTACGATGAGCGCGGGCAGGCCATCACCAAGACAATGTTGAAAACACCGCTGCGGTACGTGCGCATCAGCTCCAAGTTCGACCGCAAGCGGTTCCACCCCATCCTGCACGTCGAGAAGGCGCACCTGGGCATCGATTATGCGGCTCCGGTGGGAACGCCGGTCTGGGCGTCGGCGTCGGGGAAGGTGGTCGAGGCACAGATGAAGCGCGGGTCGGGCAACACCGTGGTCATCGCCCACGTCAACGGGTTGGCCACTCGGTATTACCACCTGTCGCATTTCGCCCGCGGTCTGCACGCGGGCCAGGCGGTGCGCCAGAAGGACGTCATCGGGTACGTCGGCACCACCGGCCTGTCGACCGGACCGCACCTGCATTTCAGCCTGACCAAGAATGGCGCCTTCGTCGATCCCAGCAAGATGCAGATCACGCGCGATCCGTCGGTCCCCGATCGCGCCGCGTTCATGGACGCGATTCGCCCCCGCGTTGCCGCCCTGAAGGTGCTGCAGCCGGCGGCGATGGCCCGCAACGAGTAAGGCTTCGCGCCGTCAATCAGCGCGAGCGGCGCCGGCTTTGCCGCCTGCTATACTGGCGCTCGCATGCTTCGCGTTGTGCTTGGGTTGATCAAGGGCGGAATCATCGGGGCGGCCATCGGCCTCGGTGCCTTCCGGTTGGGATTGGCGGGCGGCGTGATGGGCTTCGTCGTCTACGCGGCGGTGGGTGCCCTGGTGGGCGTCCTGGGCGGTCGGCCGCCATGGCGCCAGGAGACGTTGTGGACCTCGCTGATCAAAGGTCTGTTCGGGTTGCTGGTCTCGATGGGCCTCTACTGGGGGGCGCGCAAGCTGCTGGGACAGACCCACCTTTCCTTTGCCACCGGGCTGGGCGCACCCGATCAACCGCTGGTGGATATCCCGTTCCTGCTGGCGCCCCTCATCGGCGCGATCTACGGGATCTTCGTCGAGGTGGACGACGCCGGCGGCAGCGCGCGGCCCCCGTCCGCGGGCGCGCCGCCAGCTGGTAACCCGCCCCCCGCCCGTCGCTGATTTGACGGCGGCCGCCGCGGCCTAGACCTGCTTGGTCTGCGATGCCGGCGCCGCAGAGCCGGGGGCCTGGTCGCGCTGGTCGCCGCCGCCATTGCCGTTGCCGCCGGCTGATTCGTCGGGCTGATCAAAGGCGCCCAGCTCCCGCAACACGGCTTCCTCCTGCTGCGCCTCCTCGCGGTTGGGCGCCTCGCGCGGGGCGGCCGCTGCCTGGGCGCGCAGGATCCGCTGCTCGACGAAGCGCCGTTTCATGAAGATGATCGATTCGGTGATGCCGAGGACGATGTAGGCGGTGATCATCACCAGGAAGATCAGCGCCTTGGTCACGCCGTTCATGGCCACCAGCAGGCCGCAGCCCAGCGCCAGCAGCAGCAGCCCGACCGTCTTGCGGTTGAACCGGATGTCCTTGAACGACCGAAAGCGGATGCGTGACACCATGAAATACGACAGCGTCAGCACCACGCCGGCCACGAAGGTCTCGCTGATGACCCGATAGGGGACCTGCTGGGTGGCGATCACCATCAGGACCAGCACGCTGGCGGCGGCCGGGATGCTGAGCCCCAGGGTGTACTTGCCCGGGTCGTGGTGCCCGGCCTCCTCCTCGCGGCGCGACAGCACGTTGAAGCGCGCCAGCCGCATGGCCCCGGCGCACACGTACAGCCCGGCGATGAAGATGCCGGCGCGGCCAAAGCTGGTCAGGCCCCATT
>DATLVT010000646.1:0-3737 GCA_035577105.1 Polyangia bacterium | reverse complement strand
ATGGGCGCCTCGCCGGGTCGCGCCCCCGCGGTCCCCTGCGATCCGATCAGCTTCAGCAGCATCTCGTAACGCGACTGTTCGTTCTGCAGGATCTGCAAGATGAGCTGGCGCTGCTCTCGCACCTCGTCCTTGAGCTTGTTGAACTCGGCGATGGACGGCCCGCTTACGGCGGGGTCCTGGGCATGAACCGGCAGCGCCACCTCGACGATGCTGATCGCCACCAACGCGCCCAGCACGCCACGAATGGGAATATAAAGATGGTTCATCACAAGCCTTTCGTTCGCCTTTCCATCAGTTGATCAGCACCAGCGACGTCGTCACCACGTCGTTCTTGATCTGCGGGATCCCGCCGTACTCACCGTTGCGCAGGTATTCGGCCTTCAGGATGATGCGATCGCTGAACGCCACCCGGACGCCGCCGGTGGCCCGCCACGACTTCGTCAGGTACAGCCGGTTGGCGCCCTGGGCCGCCCCCTGCACCGCCGTCGCCGGATCGCCCTGCCACACCATGGCGTCGCGCAGCTCGCCTCGTCCCATCAGGCCGAAGAGCGGCGTGATCATCCAGTCGACCTCGGCGTAGCCGCCGTTGTGCAACTTGAGGCCGTAGAGATCAACGTCCGCGCTGCCGCCCATCTTCGACCCCGGCGCGGCGCCGCGCAGATACATGGCCTTGACGTCGACGGTCAGGATGTGGGCCTGCAGGTCGACGCCCCAGAACCACATGGCGCCCTTGCTGTCCGGCGCGCGATCCTGGGCGCCATAGGAACCGGAGACGCCCAGCTCGACGTCGAGGGGCAGCGGCGGATGCAACGACAGGCGGCCGCTGGCCGTCTTGGCCGCGTTGGTGTCGATCTCGTTATAGAAATGGAACTGCTCGGTGGTGTTCGATCCGTTGGTCACCGCCGCGGCCAGCACCACCAGATCGTCCGGACCCCACTTGCTGCGCACCTTCAGACCCAGCGCCGTGCCGGTGGTGTAACGGGCGATCAGCGACGGCGTGATGCCGAACCGCTGCGACGCCTTCCGCTCGCGGTACTCGATCCCCAGCACCGAATCGAACTTGCCCACGAAGATCGACGTCTTCTGCGAACGCGTCGGCATCCATTCCAGCTGGGCCACGTCCACGTCCAGAAAATCGCCCAGGCTGAAGTTCGAGCCGGTGCGCGGAACAAAGTTGACGCTGCCCGTGGCCAGGAGACCTTCGCCCAGTGACGACGTCAGCAACAGATTGACCTCGTTGACGATGAACCCCGGCGCGCCGCCCGAGTGAATGCCGTCGAACCGCTGCACGCCGGCAGCGTCGCCCAGATCGGCCGCCTCGCCGCGCGAGTTCACCGTCGGCGCCAGCAGATCGCCCAGGAACACCCAGCCGTACTGCCCCTTGTACTGGGGGAACAGCGCGTTGCCGTCGTCTCTGATGATTCCCGATCCGTTCCCCTGCGCGGCGAAGAACCCGAAGTCGACGTATCCACCCACCGTCACGCGCGGCTGGCGTCCCAGCACCACGCCCCGCAGCTGCTCCAGGCGCGCCTCGGTGTCGCGCATCCGATCGGCCAGATCGTTGAACGTGGCGGGCGTCGCGTCGGACGGTTCGATGGTGTCATTTTCGTCGGCAGCCAGCGCCAGGGCTCGCGGCGGCGCAACCGGCGTCGGGGTCGGCACCGGCGCGGCATTGGTGGGTGCCCAGCGCTGTGCCACGCGGCCTGTGGTTGCCGGCGCGGGCGGCGCCGCAAGGACCGAGGCCGGCAGCGCGCCCATGGCGACGGCCAGCGCTCCCAACCTGACGCAGCGGTGGCGCTTCATGGCAGCACCGGCGCGTTTCGCAATTCGGCAGGCAGGGGCGTGCCGGTCAGCGACTTCAAGAATTCGACCAGATCGGCCTGCTCGTCTTCGCTCAAGAACAGCGGCCGCAGCTGCGCCGCCGGCACCCCGACGCCACCCGACGCCCCACCCTTGTTGTAATGGGCGACCACCTCCTGCAGCGACTGGAAAACCCCGTCGTGCATGTACGGCCCGGTCAGGGCAACGTCGCGCAAGGTGGGCGTGCGCCAGGCCCCCTTGGGGACGCCGTCCAGTGGAAACGTATCGTCTGACAGATACACCTTGCTCGAGTCATCCGTCGGGTCATCACTCCAGTTGCTGTTGCGCAAGAACGCGTTCGCACGCAGCTTGGTCAGGCCGTCACGCGCGCCCCAGGGCAGACAGTTCTTGGCCGGCTTGGCGGCGATGGCCGATCCATCCACAGCCATTCCAGCCGGCGCACCGACGCAGTCGCAAACGCCACCCGCCGGACAGTCGACCTCGGTGGGGACGCCGTGCCCGATCTGCGGCGTGCCGACGTTGTGGAACTGTCTATCCGAGAGCAGCGGCGTGTTGTGACACTCGCTGCAGGCCGCCTTCCCCACGAACAGCCGTGCCCCGCGCTCCGCGCTCAAGGAGATGGCGTTGCTGTCGGGACCGTCGTTGACGAAGTGATCGAAAGGGGCGTCCCGGCTGACCAGCTTGGTCTCGTAGGCGGCAATGGCCTTTCCGAAACTTACGAAGACCCGCGTGATCATGTCCTGGTCCTCTTTCGGCATGCAGTCCCAGGCGTCGCCGAAGGGTTCGCTGGCGTCGCCAGGCTGGCAGCCAGCCTTGTTGCCCGGTTTGCCGTTCAGCGGAAACCGCGGCCAGCAGGCGGACGTCGTCCCGCCCGCGTCCTTGGCCTCGCGACAGCCAAGGTCGGTGGGGCAAGCGTTGGTCACGTTCAGCTTGCACTGCCCGACGCGGGCCGGGTCGGTGTCCAGCAGCGCCTGCACGTCGGCCGACTTGCCGGGCATCGGCAACGGCGCGGCGGTGAAGGCCGCCTGAAAGTCAGCCCGATAAAAGTCGGCGATCACCCAGGCGTCGTGCAGACGATTGCTGTTCATCGACACCGCGCCTTCGTTGGCGGCCAGCGCCTGCGCCCACAGTGAATCCGAGCGCCCGTTCCAGAACAGCAGCGGATAGTACGCGGCGTTGATCGTCGGCTGCGCGTTGACGTCGAACTCGCCGGCGCCGATCGAGACACCACCCGGTGATGTGTCGTCGATCCCGGCGCGATTGGCGTCGTGACAGCTGGCGCAGGAGAGAGACACCGGCGCCCCCTTGGCCGCGCGCGCGAACGCCGGCAGCACCGGCCGGCGCAGGTTGTCGATCTGTGTGGCCGCTCCGGAGAACCGAACGTCGAAGAAAAACTTCTGTCCCAGCGTCTCGGCCGCGGCGACGCCGACGGCAGCGTTCGAACGATCGGGGGGCGGATTGCCCAGGTTGGCCAGCTGAGAGACCTTGGCCCACTGCTCGCTGCTCCAGCCGCAGTCCCGCGACGAGCCGCAAAAAACATTGTCGGCGGTGCTTCCACAGCCCGCCAAGGCCAGCGCCACGCAAGCGACGCGGGCGACCGACGCGCGCCCATGTGCGGACCTCTGTACGGTCATCTAACGCACCATAAAACGTAATGTGTCATACTCTTTTTAGCCGTGTAAGTCGTTGTAACCATTGGGTTGTTGGTGATCGAACCGTTTCAATCGGCGCACAAGGCCGCTTACTTGAGCGCACAGCGACAAAAACCGCTGCGGCGGCTCAGGAAAACGCCAGGCACACGACCACGGACGTGGCGAGTCAGACGGCTAGCCCGATCATCGAATCGGATCGCCGGCCCCCCTCACTTCGCGCAACAGAGCTCCTCTGCGCTCACCGGAGGCCGGGCTTTGCCGGCC
>DATLVT010000645.1:0-17725 GCA_035577105.1 Polyangia bacterium | reverse complement strand
AGACCGGTGACGCGTCGGGAATGCGCGCGCCCACCGACAAAGCGACCAGCGCGGCCGCCGCTCCCAGCAAGGCCGCCGCTGCCCCGGGAACCACCGGACGGAGGCGCCGGCCGATGACGGTGCCATACCAGAACAGGCCGTGCCCAAGACCCAGCGCCGCGGCCAGACCCAGCGCGACCAGCGGACCGAGATCCAGGACGCGCCAGTCGGCGCGCGACAGGGCCAGCACGCCCGCCAGCAGGCCGCCGATCACCAGGAGGACCAGCACCATCCCGGTCAAACCCAGCAGGCGCGGGCGCGGCAAGACGGCGCCCACCAGCCGCCGGGCCACGCCTGCCGAGCCCAGCGCAACGGCCGCGGCGAAGGGCGCGGCGATCAAGACCACCCCGGCCGCGGCGATGGTGGCCAGCCGCTGACTGGCCATGTTGCCGATGAGGAGCCGCTGGCCGGCGGCGGCCACGACCGCCAGCACGAGGACGCCCACGGTGGCCGCCACGACGTTGCCGGCCGCGGCGCGATCACGCGTCGGGTTGTCGCGCAGGGCCCGAAAGCCGTCCGGCAGGGCTCCCATCACCGCGGCCACCAGCGCGCCGAAGACCAGCCCGACCAGCAGCCCGGCCACGCCATAAAGCCCCAGGGCCAGCAGCGCCATCGGTGCCAGGGGAGGGCGCACATCGGCGCGCGCCGCCGTGAGCACGACGTCGACCAATCCCGCGCCGGCAAACCCCGCGAAGGTCGACGCCGCTACCGGTCCATGAAGATCTCTTAGACGCACCATGCGCTCGGCTGGTTAGACAGCAGCTACCATGGTCGTGGGGGCATGACAACCCGTCGAAAGCGGCGTCGCGGTGCAAATGGCGTTCCGGTTTTGCGACGGCGGCTGACCAGGCGGGAACAACCTTGACGATGCGGGCGGGGCGCGATACTTGCGGGGGCCCTTTGTCTTCGTCTCAACGTTTTCATCGAAGCGTTTCTCGTCGTGCTCAAGGCTGTCGTCGTCTGGGCTTGGCGGCGTTCCTGGTCGCCAGCTGCGGCGGCCTGGGCGAAAGGCCGCCGCCTCCCAGCGTGGCGCCCGAGGCCGCGGCCCCCGGGCTCGATGCGCGCGCTGACGCCGGGTTGTCGGTCGACGTGCCGCCCGTGGTTCATGGGGCCCCAGCCGACAGCGACGGCGCCCGCACGGCCATTGATCTGACCGCCAATCGGCTGCATGCCGTGTCTCACCGCGAGGGACGGCTGGTGATCGACGCCGCCACGCCGGATTTTCTCAAGTACATCGACGGCAACTGGAAGACCTCCTGGATTCTCGGCGAGAAGGATCAGGGCAAGGCGGCGGCGCTGGTGTCGACCATCTCGTCGATCTTTTTCTTCCCGCTGGACACCGACGGCGACGGGGCGGGCGGTACGGCGCTGGGCGACACGCTGCTGTCGTTGACCGGCCGCGCCCTGGCGCCCAAGCAGCGGCTCTCGATCTTCGTGAACGAGAAGGCGGTTGCCACCGTGGACGTCGACACCGAGAGCAAGCGGTACGACGTGGTGGTGCCGGCCGCCGCCTTGAAGCTCGGCGAAAATCGCGTGCGGCTGACGTTTCGCACGGCGGGCACCAGCGCCGGCGGCAAGCGCAGCGCCGCCGCCATCACCGCCATCAGCGTCGGCCCCGCCAGCCTGGGTCCGCCCCCCGCCGCCAGCAAAGCCGTCACGGCACAACCGGTGGCCCTGGGCGGCGCCGGCGCCGGCGCCGAGCGCAACGCGGTGGGCGTGGGCGGTCCCGGCGGCCGCGGCAGCCGGCTGTCCTACTATCTGGCCGTCCCGCCGCACGCCCGTCTGTCCGTCGCCTACGGAGCGCGCTCTGCCGGCGGCGTCCCCGTGCTGATCCGGGTCGCCGTCGACGGAACGCCGGTGCGCACGCTGCACCAGGGGACGGCCGAGGCCCACTGGACCGACACCTCCGTCGATCTTGGCGCGGCCGGTGGCCAGGCCGCGCGGATCGATCTGATCGCCCGCGGCGGCGACGTGGTCTGGGCCGACCCGCGCATCACCGTCAAGGCGCCGCCCGCCGCCCCCGCGCCGCCGCGCAAGAAATTCGATCACATCTATGTCTGGATGGTCGACACCTTGCGCGCCGACAAGGTGCACGTCTACAACCCGGCCACCCGCGTGCAGACGCCCAACTATGACGCCTTCGCCGCCGAATCGACGCGGTTCGAATGGGCGCAGGTTCCAGGCACCTGGTCGCTGCCGTCGCACGCCTCGCTGTTGACCGGCGTCTATCCGACGGTGCACAAGGCGACCGCCCACGAGGCGCGTCTGTCGGCGGACGTGCCGTTCATCGCCGAGGAATTGAAGAAGGTCGGTTACAAGACCGCGCTGTTTTCGTCGAACGGCTATGTGTCCAGCAAATGGGGGTTTGACCGCGGCTGGGACATGTACCGCAACTTCATCCGCGAATCGCTGCCCAACGGCGCCGATTATCTGTGGAAGACCGCCAAGCCGTGGGTGCTGGCCAATCAAAAACGTCCCGAGTTCATCTACCTGGCCACCGTCGAGCCGCACGTCATCTACAACCCGCCCAAGCAGTTCCTGATCAAGTACTGGAACAAGCCCTATCACGGGCCGATCAAGCCGACACAGTCGGGCGTGCAGCTGGGCCTCATCAAGAACGGCAAGCTGAAGGTGAACGACAACGACAAGGCGTACCTGGAGGCGCTGCACGACGGCGAGATCACCCAGAGCGACGCCGCCTTCAGGGTGTTCATCGACGATCTGAAGAAGGCCGGCCTCTACGACAGCGCCGCCATCATCGTGGTCTCCGATCACGGCGACGAGTTTTACGAGCACGGCGGCGTCGGCCACGGACACTCCGTCTATCAAGAGCTGGTGCACATCCCGCTGATGATCCGGGCGCCCGGGCTCTTTCCGGCGGGCAAGGTGGTGCACGCCGACGTCGAGGTGATGGACCTGTACCCGACCATGCTGGAGCTGGGCGGCGCGCGCGTGACGCCGGGGACGGAAGGGACATCGCTGGCGCCGCTGGTCGAGGATGAGATCGGACGCAGCCCGCGGGCCGCCCTGACCCTGGACGGAACCACGGCGCGGGGCCTGAAGGTGGGCCGTTACCGCCTGGTCGAGGCAGGGAAGCAAGAGCTGTTCGACGAGATCGAGGACCGCCGCGAGCAGCACAGCGTGGCCGGTGAGAGACCGATCGCGCTGCGCCAGATGCGCAACGTCTTTGGTTTGCTGCACGCCTTTGAAGATCGCTGGAACAAGACGCGCTGGGGCACGGCCGCCAATCTCACGCCGGAGTTTGGGCGCGATGTTGGACACTGACTTTGGGTATAGTGGGCCGGCCATGAGGTGGTGGCGACGATTGCGCGCGGCGGCGCGGGCCACGGTTCACACGGCGCTGGTCGCGGCGCCGCTGCTGGGGCTGGTGACGGCCCAGGCGTGGCCGGCGCGATTGCTCTTCGCGGCGCTGACCGCCGTCGGTGTCTACGCGCTGGTCTGGGCCGCCTTCGTCTACATCCCCGGGTTTGATCCGACGTTTCGCATCCCGTGGCGCGGCTCCTCGCGTGGCAAGCGCATGGCCATCACCTTCGACGACGGGCCGAACGGCGCCGCCACCGAGGAGGTCCTGGACCTGTTTCGCCGCCATCGGGCCAAAGCCACCTTCTTTCTGGTGGGCCGCAACGTCGAGGCTCAGCCGGCGCTGGCCCGGCGCATCGTCAGCGAGGGGCACGCCGTGGGCAGCCACACCTATTCCCACGCCAAGCTGCATTTCTTGCCGCGCCGGCAGATGCAAGACGAGATCGATCGCGGCCACCGCTGCCTGGTCGACGCCGGGATCGCCTCGGATCTGTTTCGCGCGCCGCACGGCCTGAAGTCGTGGGCCATGGCCCGCCACCTGCGGGCCCGCGGGCTGCGCCTCATCGCCTGGACCGACGGTGTCTTCGACACCGACTGTCCGTCCGGCGAGGTGATCTACCGGCGCGCCCTTCCCAAGCTGCGCGGCGGCGAGATCCTGCTTCTGCACGACGGCAAGCTGGGACACGACCGCCGCCCGATGCTCGACGCGCTGGCGAAGATCCTGGACGCCGCCGACGCCCGCGGCCTGCAGCTGGTCACCGTGCCCGAGCTGCTCGGGTCGGGCGGGGCGCGGCGTTCGGCAGCGACGGCAGCAACGACGACGTGACCGCCGGCGCCGGCGTCGCCGATGTCGTCGGCAATCTGGCCGGGGCCGTGGCGGGCAGCGGGGCGTGACGAGCCCGGTCGGCGATGGCCTGCAGATAAAGGTTGGTCATCCTCTCCAGGGCGGCGTCGCGCGGGAAAAGTTCCTGCACGCGGGCGCGTCCCCGCTGGCCCATGGCGCGACGGGTTTCGGCGGGCAGGGCCATCATGTCGGCGATGGCCTGGGCCAGCGGCCCCGGGCGGCCGGTGGGAACGACGAACCCGGTTTCGCCGGCCACGACGATCTCGTCGCGATTGGCCTGCCGGCTGACGATGGCGGGCAGGCCGGCCAGGTGCCCCTCCAGCGAGACGTTGGGCATTCCCTCCGCCCAGGACGGCAGCACCAGCGCGTCGGCGGCGTGGTAGTAGGGACGCAGGTCGGCGATCGGTCCGGGAATCCGCACCCAGCGGGCCAGCCCTGCGGCGCGAATCAGAAGACGCATCAGGCGGTCTGACCATGGATCGCGCACGCGTCCCGGCAACAGCAGGCGGAAGTCGTCGGGCAGCCGGCGCCGCCGTTTCAACATGGCCAGCGACACGATCAGCCCAATCTGATTCTTCACGAACGACAGGCGCGCCGGACACAGCAGCACGAACCCGTCGTCAGTCAGGTCCAGCGCGGCGCGCGCCTCGCGTCTTTGCGAGGCAGACGGCGGCTGAAACCGGTCGGCGTCGCTGACGTTGTGAATGATCTCGATGCGCTCTGCCGGGACGCGCCCCACGCCGGTCAAGGCGGCGGCCACGCTCTTTGAATTGACCGTCACCTTGAAACAGCGCCCGCTGATGAGACGGGCCAGGGCCAGATACTGGGGGTAGATCGGGCGCCCGCGCACGGACATCAGCACCGCTGGCTGGTGCTGGGTGCGGCGCAGGGCCCGCCAGATCTGGAAATTGACGTGATCGCGGAAGGAATGGATCAGATCCGGCCGGTACTGGTCGATGATCGCGGCCAGCCGTCGCGGGACGCGGCGGTCAGAGACCCGCGTGTCAAGCGATCCGATGAGGCCGTTCTTGGGCAAGCCGGCGTAATGGACTTCGGACGACACTGTGCACAGTCGGTACTCGAACAGAGAAGCGTCCAGCGTCTCCAGCATCTGCAAGAGTTGACCTTCCGTCCCTCCTTGCTGAAGGTTCTTTATGACGAACAGGACTCTCAGCCGGCGTCCACTCATGAAATCCAAGTTCTCGCGGACAATACTCCCTAACTGGCGGCTGTGATCCCCAAATTCGCCAGAAGCAAAACCAAAACCAGACCGATGATGGTGGTCACGTCGCTACGCGGCGCTCTTATTATTGGCCCCGGCGGCGGTCGCGGCGGCCAGCAATGACTCGTAGAGGGTCTCCAGGTCGTGGGCCACCCGCTTGAGGGTATAGCGCTCCTCGATGCGCCGGCGCCCGGCGGCGCCCAGTCGCCGTCGTTCCGAGGGCGGCGTCTGCAAGATCTGGCGCACCGCGCTGGCCAGGGCCGCCAGGTCATTGGCCGGGACCTGCCAGCCGGTCTGTCCGTCGATGATGACGCCGTCGGTGTTGCCGCGGTCGCTGATCAGCACCGGCAGGCCGGCCGACATCGCCTCGAAGGCGGCGATGGACGACCCTTCGCTCCTTGACGGCATGAAGACCAGGTCAGACCCCCAGTACAACGCCTGCATCTCCTTGACGGTCCCCAGCAGACGAACCTGGTCGTGCAGGCCGTGCTGGGCGATGAGACGCTGCACCTTGCGCATGAACCGGCCCGACGACGTCCTCCCCGCCAGCAGCAGGAGAAAGTCGCCCGGCAGCGCGCCGGATTTTTTCAGGGCACCCAGGGTCTCGATGACCAGGTCCTGATTCTTCTGCACGGAGATCCGCGCCGGCATCAGCGCCACCTGCGCCGTTTCCGGAATGTTGAATTGCCGGCGGGCGGCCAGCCGCTGTTCATCGCTGCCGGGGACGAACCGCGCCGGATCCACGCCGTTGACCACGATCTGCACGCGTTCGCCGGGGACCCGCACCCGGTCGACCAAGAAATCGCGCACGCCGCGGGAGACCGCCACGATGCGCGACGTGGCCGGCCACAGCCGCCGCTCCAGCAGGCGATACATCCAGTTCAGATCGTCGAGGTGCACCGACGTCACCACCACGGGAACAGCGGCAAAGCGGACGGCCAGCCGGGCCATCAGGTTTCCGTCGTTGAGGTGCGAGTGCAGCACGTCGGGTTTGAACTTGCGGATGGCCGCCACCACGCCCAGGAAGGCCAGCGGCGAGAAGAAGAAGCGGTTCAGCAGAAAGCGCGGCTCGCCGGCCGGCAGGTCCTTCTGGTAATGCACGCCCGGCCGCACCACGCACATCGCCACGTCGAAACGGGCGCCGTCCAGGTTGGCCACCACGTCGACCACGTGGCGCTCGGCGCCGCCCTGGGTCAGGGAGGGATTCAGATACATCAGGCGAATCTTCGACACCGCGAGACGTCCCGACTAAAGACCGGCCGTGCGCATGACCTCGGCCAGCGACGGGATGCCGCCCAGGCCGCCCAGGTGGCGACAGTTCAATCCGGCGGCGGCGTTGGCGAAGGGCAGGGAGCGATCCAGGCTCCACCCGTTCAGCATCCCGTAGGCGAAGGCGCCCCGAAAGACGTCGCTTGATCCGGTGGAGTCGTACATCTCGACCGGCACGGCGGCGGCCCGCACGATGGCGTCGCTCTCCAGGCCGATGGCCCCTTCTTCGCCCAGCGTCAGCACCGCCACCCGCGGTCCCAGCTTGACGATCTCGCGCAGGCTGCGCTTGACGTCGGAGGAGTGCGCCACCTCGGCGGCAAAGCGTTCAGAGCCGATCACGGCGTCGCTGAGATCCAGCAGCTCGCCCATGCCGGGGCCAAGGTGGCGGGCGTCCAGCAGGACCGGAACGCCCAGCGCCTTGGCCCGCTCGGCGGCGGCGATCTGCGCCGCCGGGACGCGGCCGTCGACCAGCAACAGCGCGGCGTCGTCCAGAAGCTCGCGCGGCAGCTCGCCCGGTTCCAGCGGCGTGATGCTGCCCCGGGTATAGCGGACGATGCGCCGGCCGGTTCGTTCGTCGACCAGGATGAACGACGCGGGCGAAATCTTGCCGGGCTCGATCAGCACCTGCGAGGTGTCGACGCCGAACTCCTTGAGGCCGCGCAGGATGATCTGGCCAAACTCGTCGTCGGACAGCCGCCCCACGTAGCGCGCCTGGCCGCCGAAGGCGCAGACCGTGGCCAGCGCCGTCCCCACCGCGCCGCCCGCCTGAACGCTGAATCGATGCAGCTCTATCTCCACCTCGGCAGAGCGAGGCGCCACCCCCATCTGGTCGACGGTGGCTTCTCCTATTCCGACCACGCGGTCGGACAACCGAGGTTGCATGTTTGAACGTTAACATAGTCCGCGTGAGCACCGACGGGCTTTGCCCGGTGGGGCTCGTCGCGGGGGATAAAAAGGACCCACCGAGGGGCCTTTGCCGCGCCGCCATCGCGAATGCTCGTTCTGGCCCCTAGTGGGAGGCCGCCACCGGCCCCTGCGGAATGTCGAACGTCATCAGCGCGCACTTCAGGCGCTTGGGAAAACGGCCTACCGGGTAGCTGAAGGCCAGCGCCCGGTAGCTGACGTCGGCGGGTGGATAGCTTTCATCCTTGTCGATGACGCTCATCAGACCGTTGTAGCGGGTGACAATGGCTGGGACCACGAACTCGTCGTCGAGATCCAGATCGCAAGCGTCATAGCTGAACTTACGGGTTTGCCGGTCGTCGTTCTTGAACCTGAGAAAGGCATGAATGAATCGCATACCTGGTTCCGGGTGGTAAACGGTGTTGCCGACCGGGCCCACGCTGTTGGGGCCATCTCGCAGACGCTGAAGGACGATGGTCCATCCGTCTGCCTGCCGGGTGATTTCCTTCCGGATGACCACCGTTCCGCATCCCGCAATCAGGAGCGCCACCCCGACCGAGAAACCAATCGTCACGTTCGCCTTGAAATGCCGAAGCCGGAATCCGCAGGACATGTTTGAATGCTCTCTTCGTTATGAGTCGCGCGCGTTGCCTTCTTATCGCATCAGTCACGCTGTGGGTGCATCTATCTCTCGTGTCGTCTGTGACCTGGGCCACAGAGTCCATTGCGCCGACGTTTGCCGATGTCGAGCCACAAAGAGACGCAGAAGCCACTTTCGTCGCCAATGCCTACAGTCTTATTCACATCGGCCCACTCCCACGCGGAAGCGCCGATTCCTCGTGGCGACCGGCGCGTGGGCTGGTCTATCGGTTCTCGAAAACCTACGACGATTTCTTCCTGAGCCTGGGCAGGCCGGACCTGGCTTCACGCGTGGGATCGCAGCGGCTGCGTAGCAATACCCTGCTCATCGCCCACTATCCGGTCGGGATCGTGGGGGTGCTTCTCCTGGTGGATGGCCTGTACAGGGGAAGCGCGCCGCTGGCCATCACTGGCGGCGGGCTGATGGTGGGTGCCACGGTGATGCGCATCGTCGGGAACGATCTCAAGAAGACGGGCTTTCCCGAGGACGAGGCCCAGGACATGGCTGATCGGTACAACCAGGCGCTGCGTCGCCATCTGGGCCTGCCCGTGGAAGAGACGGTCCCCAGCCAGCGGCGGACCGCCGATGCGCATCGCCACCGGTTCGCGTTCGCGCCCGTCCTGATGCCGCACGCCGCGGCGGTGATCGGCGCTGCCTCATTCTGAGTCACGCCGGTGCGGCGCCGGTGTGTGGTCCGAAATAGGATCGATATCATCGTGATGATGGGCGAGGTGCTCGCCGACGCCCGACGGTCGGACTATTTCAACGCGCGAGGCGGGCCGGCGGTCAGCGCGCGGCGCACCTCGTCGAGGCCGGGGGTGTCGCTGTCGGCATGGACCCAGACGGCGGCCAGTTCGGTCCAGTAGTCGGTCGCGGTGGGCTCGCCGGCGGCGGTCGCCGCCCGCGCGCAACCCAGCAGCACACGCGCGCGGCGCGGATGCAGCGCCAGCGCGCGACGAAACGCCGCCAGGGCGTCGCGGGGCCGGCCTGCCGCCAGCAGCACCTCCCCCAGGCGTTCGCGCGCGCTGACGCTGGTTTCGACCGGCCCGGACGGGACCCAGCGATCTTCCAGGTCGGCCGCTTCGGTGAGCATCTTCAGGCCGACATCCAGGCCGCCGCGCAGCACGGTCGCGCGGCCGCGCAGCTGACCTTCGATGGCGCGCCACGCGTCGGCGCGCTGGTCTTCGTTGGTGAGTGTGGCCGCGAAGTCGTCGGTGGCCTTCATCGCCCCGTTGCCGTCGCGACGGCCAAGGGCTCTCTCCGCGCGCAACACGGCCAGAAACCCTCGCTCGCGGCGGGCGGCCTTGGCCAGATCGGTCTCCTTCGCAGGATGGCAGCTGGTCGCGTTCGCTGCCGCGGCTTCGGGCCGGGCGGACGCCGGGGCAGGCGCAGGCGGGTCGACCGGCACGGCGCCCTCGACCGATGCCACGATGGGCGCCACCTTTTCGTCGATGCCAGTGAAGTCGTCGGTCTCCACCGCGTTCTTCACCACCATCTTCAGATAGTCCACCCACAGCCAGGCGCGGTCGTCGCGCGCCGCCGCGATCGTCGCGCGACCGCGCCCCAGCACCTGGTTCGCCTTCCGGTGCTGGCCAAGCTCGAGATAGATCGCGTGCAGCCACGACAGGCTATGAAAATCGCTGAGGCTGGCGTCGAGTTTCTTGCGGGACACCCATGCCTGCGACGCCGCCCACGACGATTCGTTCGACGTCGCCGCCTCGGCCCACATGCCCAGGTGCACGAAGATGTGCGAAGGCATGTGCAGGGCATGAAACGCCTCGGGCGCGACCTGCGCATAACGCCGCGCCGCCGGCAGGGCCAGGCGCGCGTGATCGGGATCGTCGAAGGCGTGAATGATGTAGTGGGCGGCCCCCGGATGATCGGGGTTGCGCGCGAACAGCTCCAGCATCAAAGCGCCCGCCTCGGCTTGCGCCCGGAAACCGGGCGTCTTCCGGTTGACAGTGCCCAGAATGGCCACGGCGTACAGGGCTGCGGCCTCGTCGTCGTCGGGAAAGCGCTGGTGCACCGACCGCATGGCGTCCCGGTAGGACGCGGCGTGGCTGGCGAAGTCTCCGTCGGCGATCAAGGTCCGCGCCGCCTCCAGATAGGCAAGCTCGCGCGGCGTGACCGCCGGGTGCGCCGGTACGGCGGCCAGCGCCTTGGTTTCGGCGGCGACGTCCTCCTTCCCCCAGACCGGCTGGAAGAACGTCAGCGCCTCGCCCCAGCGGCCCATCGCGAAATCAGGCTGCGCGCGCGTGGCCTCACGGAACTCGTCGCGCGCCTCTTCGTACCAGAACGAGTGCAGGGCCAAGAGCCCGCGCACAAAGTGACGCCGCGCCACCGCGCCGCCGGTCACCGGGAAAGTCACCCGTCCCAGCGTGGCCGGCGCCGCCGAAGCGGACACCTTCCCGTCCGCGGGCGCACGATCCCCGGCGCGCGCGACCGGATCCATGGCGACGATGACCATCAGCGCCAAGGCGAGCCGGATCATGGCGATGGGGAAGGTCGTGAGGTTCATGGCTGAAGCGCTCCCTAACGGGCGGCCGTGGTGGCCCGCCCCGCGCCGCCCGCGGACGCCGGTAGCAGCGGGCGACCGAGGATGCGCTGCGACCTGACGAACCGTTCCAGCGCGTCCTCGGCCTTCACATAGCTGGCGCTGGCATAGTACGAACGGCCCAGGTAATAGAGCAGCTCCGGGCGGCGCGCCACGAAGGCTGCGTTGTCGGCCAGCGGTTTCAGCTCCTCGATGGCGTCGGCGTAGAACTCGGCCTTGTAGTCGAGGAAACCGGACAGCAGCGCAAAGTCGGCGCCCAGCGCGGCCGGCGGCGCGCCCAGCGGCAGGTCCGGCCATTTTTCCAGAATCTTGTAAGCGGTGGCATAGCGCCGCGCGCCCACGGCTGCGACCACGTCGGCGTATTCGGCGGCGATGCGTTCGACCAGCGGCTTTTGCGCGGCGGTCATGCTGGCAGGGACCACCGGCGGTTGCAGGGTCTCTCCGGGAGCGAGCGGGATCTCCGGATCGCGGTCAAGACGCGTGGCCACCAGATCCAGCAGCAGCCGCGCGTGGGCCGCTTCCGGCGACGGTCCGGCCGCCTCGGCGCGCCGGGTCCACAGCTCGGCCTCGCGCGATTTGCCGTGGCCAAGCAGGCTGCGCGCCAGGTGTCCGGCCTGCGCGCCCCGGTCGGCGCCGTCCAGGCCCGCCACCACCTCGGTCAATCGCCCGTAAGGCCACAGCGGCCCGTACACCTTGGCCAGGTACGGATCGAAGCGCGCATACCCCAGCAGATCGCGCGGCGCCCCGAACTCGATGCGGGCGTTGTCGTCGGTGTTGTCGGGGGCGCCGGCGGTGAACGCCTCCAGCTCCTCGGGGCCCAGCAGCAGGTAGGCCAGGACGTCGTGGGGCGATTCCAGGCCGCCGCGGCGGGCCTCGGCGCGCGTCCCCGGATCGCGGAAGGCGCGTTCGATCACCCGCAGGTCCAGCTTCAGGGGCGCCATGGTGGCGATGAGGATGGTGTCCGACGAGAGATCCTCCGCCGAGAACACGTACACGTACGGGAACTCCTCGCGCACCGTGCGGTAGATGCTCTTGATGTTCCAGGGCGCCATCTCGTACAGCTGGGCCCACTGGCAGAAGATCCCGTCCGGCCCCAGGCGCCGTTTGACGTCGCGGAAATATTCGCGCGTGAACAGGTTGGACACGCCGGTCAGCCACGGGTTGGACGGCTGGCTGACGATGACGTCGAAGGGATCTCGCCTTTGCCCCAGGAAATTCCGACCGTCGCCGACGCGGGCCGTGACCTTGGGGTTCTCCAGCGGGCGGTGGTTGTCGTTGTCGAAGAAGTGCGAGGCGCGGTAGATGGCCGGCTCCAGCTCGATCACCTCCAGCGAACGGATCGGGTATTGCGTGATGGCCCCGGCGGTGACGCCCGAGCCGTACCCGACCAGCGCCACCTTGGGCGGCTGGGCGCCGGGATACAGCAGCAGCGGCAGCAGGCCCACGGTGATCTGCGTGGCCATGTCGCCGTCGTTCGACGCGTCGACCTTGCCGTTGTTCTTGAGCGAATATGACTTGCCCCACTGATCGACGGACACGGTGGTGGCGACGCCGTCCTCGTAAAAGACCAGCTTGGGCTGCTTCCATTCCTTCTTGTCCATGCGGCGGTGGATGTAGTCGCGGGCGATCGACACCCGGAAGAACCCCGCCGAAAAACTGACCAGATCCCAGCGCGGCAGGCCCAGTCCCACCACGGCCAGCGCCAGCGCCGCCGCGATGGAGGCGGTCCGCCGGCGCGGCGACAGTCCGGGCGCCACGGCCGCCAGCGCCGCCGCCAGCAGCAGGCTGCCCAGCGTGGCGACATAGATTCCGCGCTGCAGCCCCAGCACCGGCAGCGTCACGAAGCCGGCCAGGAACGACCCGACGATGGCGCCCACGGTGTTCACCGCATACGCCGACCCGATGTCGCGCCCCACACGTTCCAGATCGCGCGTGACGATGCGGATGGTCAGCGGAAAGATCCCGCCCATGAGGATCGTCGCCGGCAGCACAGTGATGCAGGCCATGACGAACTGACAGACGAGAATGGCGTCGACGCCAAAGCTGGTCGAACGCAGCAGCCAGGCAAAGACATAAGGAATGCGATCGGTCAGCAGGTACGAAACGCCCACCGCCGCCGCGATGCCCAGGTGCAAGCTGGCCAGCCAGCGCACCGGGTTGGCCGTCTTCTGCGAAAGCCGGCCCAGGATCGCCGAGCCGGCGCCCAGGCCGATCAGGAAGGCCAGCAGGATGAGCGTGAAGGAAAAGATCGACGAGCCGATCAGCACGGCCAGGGCCCGCGTCCACAGCACCTGCAACGTCATCGCCGTCGCGCCCGAGATCCCGAAGGCCACCAGCGTCATGCGGCGCGCCGCCGGCGAAACGACGATCAGCGGCGGCAGCGCATCGGCCGGCCCTTGACCGGCGGCCGCCGCCTGCTCCAGGAGTTCGTCCATGCTGTGCGTGGTGCTGGGGACGGGCGGGATCAGGCGGCGCGCCACCAGGATGGCGGCCGCCAGCGTCAGGTTGAACGACGCCGCCGTGACGTTGGTCCAGCGCAGGCCGATGCCCGGCAGAAAGACGAACCCGGCCAGAAAAGATCCGGCCACCGCGCCGAACAGGTTGATGGCGTACAGCGTGCCGATGCGAAACCCCACCCGGCGCAGCTCCCACGGGTGCTGCACGAAATGGCGCGACAGCAAGGGCAGGGTGGCGCCCATCAGCGTGGTCGGCACCAGCAAGAGGCCGGCCGACGCCGCGAATCGCAGCGTCGACAGCAGCGCATAGCGATCGCCGAACGCGGACCACAGCCAGCGGTTCAGCGGCGGATAGAACCCGATCACCCACGGCACCAGCAGCGCGTAAAGCCCGACCGCCGCCTCGGCCAGGGCGTACGCCCGCAGTGGGTTCTTCAGCCGGTCGGCGAATTTGCCGGCCAGATACGACCCCAGCCCCAGCCCCCCCATGAACGCCGTCAACACCGTCGACACCGCCAGCGTCGTCGACCCGAACACCAGCGTCAGCATCCGGGTCCACAGCATCTCCAGCACCAACCCGGAGGCCCCCGACAGAAAGAAACACCCCAGGATCACAGCCCGCATGTGGCCGACCACTGTAACCCCGGTCAGGCGCGATAAGCGCGCTAAGATGCAACCCGGATCGCGTCGTGCCAGTCAAAGACCACACACCCGCCATGCTCGCCGTGTCGATCATTGACCGCCCGATGGGCGTGGGCGCCGCCGCGACGCCGGCCGACGAGGCGGCGTTGCTGGACGCCATTCGCCGCGAGGCCCCGGGCAGCCGCGAGGCGCTGTACCACCGTTACAAGCGCCGCGTCTTTGCCCTGGCGGTGCGCATCGTGGGGGCCATGGACGCCGAAGAGGTGACGCAGGAGGCGTTCATCCGCATCTTTCGCGGCCTGGGAAAATTTCGCGGCGATTCGGCGCTGGGCACCTGGATCTATCGGCTGGCGGTCAACGCCGCGCTGTCGCACCGATCTCGTCGTCGCCCCGACCTGCCCGAGGCCAGCCCCGAATCGGAAGCGGAGAACCTGGTGGCCGAGCCTCGCCCCTACGAAGGTGGCGGTGACAGCGTGCTGCGCGCCCGCTTGCAGAAGGCCTTGTGGCGCCTGCCGATGGGCTATCGCACGGTGATCGTCCTGCACGACGTCGAGGGCCTGGAGCACGAAGAGGTTGCGTCGATCCTGGGCTGCCACGTCGGCACGTCGAAATCGCAGCTGCACAAGGCGCGGGCCAAGCTGCGCGAGATCCTGTCGGCCGAGGGCATCACCGCCGCGGTGCTGGAGCGTGGCTGAGATGTCCGACGGTTCGCCTCACGTCGTCGACCACCTGTCCGCGTACCTGGACGGTGATCTCGGCGAGCAGCTGGCCGCTCGCGTGCGCGCTCACCTGTCCGAGTGCCCCTCCTGCGCCCAGGCCGCCGGCGAGATGAACGCCCTCATTGCTGCCGCGCGGGCGCTGGATCGCCCCGAGCCGCCGCCAACGCTGTGGCCGGCCATCGAAGGGGCGCTGGCTCGTCATGAACGCGGCCCGTTCGGCTGGCGCGTCTTCGCCTTTGGCCTCGCCGCGGGGGCGGCGGTGGCGCTGGCCGTGGTCTGGGTGGGAAGGACACAGGTCGCCGCCCCCGGCGGTCCGTCCCTGGCGCGCATCGAGGCGGCGCCAGCGGTGTTACCCGCGACCGCGACCGCGGCCACGACCACGACCACGACCACTGGCGCCGGCGACCCGTTGCTGGCCGAGGCCGAAGGCGAGTTCCAGCGCGCCGCCGCCGCCTATGAACGTTCGATCGACAAGCTGCGAACGCTGCTGGCCCGCGAACAGACGCTGTGGAGCGTGGACGAGCGCGTCCGCTACGCCGATCGCCTGAGCCGCCTCGACGAGGCGATCAGCCGCTCGCGCGAGACCGCGCGCCAGCGTCCCGGCGACACCGCCGGCAACGAGATCCTCTTCGCCGCCTACCAGAAGAAGATCGAGTTCCTGGCGGCGGCCGTTCATCGGGGCGCGCCCGGCCCGGGGGGGAACGCGCCGTGAGACGCCTGGCGCTGGTGGTGGCGGCGCTGGCGATCGACGCCGGTGCGGTGCGCGCCGCTGAACCCGACGGGTCGGTCGGCTCCGCCGCCACGCCGGTCAACGTCGAGCGCCGCGAGATCATCGTGCCCATGCCGGGCGGCGAGATGGTCCGCATCGACAACTCGCTGGGGCGGGTGGCGGTGCGTGGCTGGAGCCACCCCGGGCAGATTCACATCGTCGCCGACAAGCGCGCCGTCAGCGCCGAGGCGCTGGCCCGGCTGCGCGTCCACTACACCGCCTGGCAGAACGGCGAGATTCACATCGACACCCGGGTCGAGCTGCCGGGCGGCGAACGGTCGTTGCCCCTGTCGGGCAGCGGCGTCGACCTGGTGGTCGAGGTCCCGCCCGAGGTGGCCGTCGAGGCGAAGACCTTCGGCGGCGATCTATCGGCCTCCGGCCTGCGGGCCGGCGCGCGCCTGGAGACCACCGGCGGCCGCATCGGCGTCTCCGACGTGCGCGGCGGCGTGGTCACCCGACAGCTGCAGGGTGGTCAGACCGTCACCTCCGTCGACGGCGACGTCGACCTTGACGGCGTGGAGGGGGACATGGACCTGCGCAGCTTGAGCGGCGGGCACCTGGACGCCCGCCTGGTCGACGGCCGTATCCGCGCCGAGGACATCCGCTCCGCGCTGGTCCGGCTGACCGCCACCACCGGCGACATCCTCTTCGTCGGTCTGTTTCGTCCCGCCGCCCACTACGACCTGCGCAGCTATGCGGGTGATGTGCGCATCGTGGCCGCCTCGCTGTCGGTTCCCTTCGAGCTGCGTTCACGTTCGTCGGCACCGGTCGAGAGCGCCTTGCCGCTGCGCACGCTGTGGCGGCAGGGGGAACGGGCGCGCGCGGTCTTCGCCAGCCGGCGCAGCGGCGCCTCGGGCAGCGCCGGGCCGAACGCCTTGGTCGAGGTCAGCTCGGTCCTGGGCCGGGTGGTGATCCAGCCGCGCACCGCCGACGGCCGCGAGTCGCCCTGAGCCCGGGGGCGCCGCGCCGGCAATTGCCCGGCTTATCCCTCGTGAAAGTGTTACTCTATGAAGCGAATCGATGCGTTTTGGGATCTTCTCCGACACCCATGCCAATATCGAGGCGCTTTCAGCGGTCCTCAAGGCGCTGGAATCGGAACAGGTCGACCGGCTGATCTGCCTGGGTGACACCGTCGGGTACGGCGCCAGCCCCAACGAATGTTGCACGCTGATCCGCCAGAAGGCCGCCCACACCATCCTGGGCAATCACGACGCGGCGGTGGCAGGCCGCATGGACTACTCGTACTACTATCACGCCGCCCGGCACGCCCTGGACATGCACGCGCGCGTCCTGGAGGCGCCCAACATGCAGTGGCTGAAGAACCTGCCCTATGAGGTGCGCGAGGGCGACGTTCACTTCTGCCACGGCTCGCCGCTGAACATCGAAGAGTTCGACTACATCTTCGCCCGCGACCAGGCCGCGCAGTGCATGGCCATCTGGGACAAGCTGGCGCAGATCACCCTCATCGGCCACTCCCACCTGTGCAAGGCCTTTGCCCTGTCACCGGAGGGCGTCCACGAGGTGGTGTCAGAGACCTTCGAGCTGCGCCCGACCTGGAAGTACATCGTCAGCGTCGGGTCGGTGGGCCAGCCGCGCGATTACGATCCGCGCGCCAGCTATACCGTCTACGACAGCGACACCAAGGTGTTCTCGTACAAGCGGGCCGACTACGACATCAAGGCCTCGGCCGACAAGATCTTCAACTCGGACCTGGAACCGAACTTCGGTCACCGACTGTTCATCGGCGTGTAGTTTGCGACGGCGGCAGCCTTTGCGGATGACCCCTGGCGTGCGTCCGGCCTACATCGGCGCCTGCGCAATCATGATGATCGTCGTCCCGTCGTCGCGCGCGGCCGGCCCGCCCGGCGAGGGGCGCGCCCCTCGCCGGATGAGCACCTCCTGCGTGCAGGACGATCCGGTGCCGACGCCCAAGGACTACGCCGGCTGGGATCGCTCGTCGGTGGTGGCCTGGGAGGCCATCCAGCAATACGGCGGCGTGGTCCCCGACATCGAGGAGGATCGCACGCACGCGCCGCCCGCCTGGTGGCGCTATCCCAGCGCCCTGCGCTCGGCCGAGCTGCTGTCGCTGGAGGCCGCCGACGGCAAGGGGCTCTACAGCGCGGTGGCGCGCGGCGATCTCAAGCAGGGGGACATCCTGGTGCGCGCCGCCGGCGCGGGGGCGTGCGGGAGGATGGCCATGGTGGTCGGCCAGATCAGCGGGCGCTGGATGACCATGGAGGCCGACGGCGACGGCAGCGCCACCCGGTCGGCCAACCCCCTCTTCTTCGACGGCGACAGCCTGCGGGCCGAGGTGGGCGCCTATCGGGTCAAGGTCAAGAAGGACGAG
>DATLVT010000644.1:0-5963 GCA_035577105.1 Polyangia bacterium | reverse complement strand
GTGCGCAGGACCGGCTCGCCGATCTGGGCGTGGCGGGCCTCGTCGCTCTGGATGCTGCCCAGCATCTTCTCGAACATTCGATCGCCCACCTGCCGCGCCAGCGCCGACAGGCCGACGAATTGAAGGTTGGTGAACCCGGTCTCGAAGACAAAGTTGGTGGCGACGGCGAACTCGATGGCGTTGGCGCCGTACAGCAGCTCGTCGACCAGGTGGCGGGCGGCGATGGCCACCCAGTTGTTCGAGTGATAGAGCCGGTGCGTCCAGTCGAACTGCGGATCCTGCGCCACCAGCTCCTGCATCAGCAGCAATGGAATCTGCGTGTGGCGGAATTCATCCAGGGCCCCGAACAGCGCGGTGGTGCGCCAGGCGCTGGTGCGTCCAAAACGGGCGGCCCGCAGATTTCCCACGACCGCGGCGAACTCGGCCAGGGGCAGCGTCGCGGTGTGCAGCTTGACCGCGCTCAGCCACTCGCGCGGCAGCTTCGCGAAGTCCTCCCGCTTGCCCGCCGCCTCTTGCACGGCCGCCAGCGCCGCTTCTTTTTCATGCTGGGTGCTGACGTACTCGGCGTACGTGGTTCGAAACGGCTCGTCCCATCCTGACCATTCTTCACGCGGCAGCCAGGGATGGCCCGCGGTCTGGACGGGAAAGACATCCACCTCGTCGACGTAGCTGAACTTCCAGTCAAGCTGTCGCGCGAGGTCGAACCACTGTGCACGTTTGAGCATGGTTCGCTCTCTGCTAGCGTAACGCATTTCCCGGTCGGAAAGCGCGCCCTCACCGTCGGGAAACGCGAATCAGGAGCGGGCTTGTCGGCGCATTCCCGACAGGCGTTCGATCGACGTTCGCCCGACGAGCGAGGTCGTCACAGGCGGCGGGCCATGCGAAAGGACCGCGCGTAAAGCCCGTCTCCATCAAGGATGGAAGCGCCCCGGGTGTCGCCCAAGGTGGGCCCGTTGGCGCCTTTTCGGCTGGAGATGAAGCGAAGATGTCCGCCCTGGTCCCTGTCCAGGAACATTCCCACATGGTCGACGGCGGGCCCGTCCAGCGGATCGGCGTCGAACAGCACCAGGTCGCCCGGCTGCAGACGATCGAACCCGGCGCCGGTGGCGATCACCACACCGGGCGCCGACGCCGCCATCTGCACCGCCCGGCGCGGAATCGCCCGCCCGTCGCTGACCGCGCCGCGGGCCAGGGGCAGGCCGCCGCGGTAACCCCACAACATGCGGATGAAGCCGGAGCAGTCCAGGCTATGCAACAACCCAGGCCGCGGCCGTCGGACGCCGCCCTCCGGGAATGACCACGGCGTTCCCAGATAGTCGTTGAAATCGGCGCCCTCCTTGCGCGTACCCCGCTCGGCCAGCGGACCGTAATCGGCGTCGCCGGCGATCTGCTGGTGCTGGCCGTCGAAGAGGGGCGGCGCGCCCTGGATGTATTGCATGGCCAGCGCCAGCAGGTCGGGGCTTTGATCGACCAGCGCTGATTCCAGCCAGGCGGTGGTGGCGGCGTCCAGCGCCCCGCCGAAAGGCGCCGGCAGCACGCGCACCCAGGCCTGGGTGACCACGGCGTCCCTGGCGCTCGGTTCGGCAAAGCGCCGCTCCGGGCCGACCAGGGCGACGCTGCGGGCGCCGTCGGTGAACACCGCCACGGTGACGCCGCACGGCCTCTCCACCACCATGCGCGACGGCTGGGCGGCGCGACGAAAACAGAAGTTGGGCGAAGGCGACGGCGAAGGCGACGGCGACGGCGGTGGTGGCGCCTTCGGCCAGGCGTCGGCGGACGTAACGCCCAGCGTGCTGCCGAACGCGCCGCCGATCAGCGCCGCGATCAACGCGCAGGTTGACGGGGCGCGCAGCGAGTTCATGCGACGGGCGTCATCCTAACGCGCCGATAGGCTTGACGGCGATTCTGGTTCGACTACGGTCGAATCAGCGGCGCTCGCCGGCCGCTGCGGGATCCTCGTTTTCGAAAGGGTGCGCCTTGAAAGCACGTCCGTCTGCCGCCTCCGCGTGTTTGTTGCTGCCGCTTGTCTGCGGCCTGCTGGGGGCTGCATCGGTGGCCCGCGCCGCGACGCCCTTCAAGGTGTTCATGATCGCCTCGACCGCGCCCGATCACCTGGCCATGACCGCGATGGCGCGGACGGCGCTGGGACCCATCGGTCAGGCGAACGGATTCACCGTCGACTTCACCACCGACGGGACGCAGATCAACGACGCCAATCTGGCCCAGTACCAGGTCTTTCTGCAGATGCACCTGGCGCCGTTCGAGATCAACCTGGAGCAGCGGGTCGCCCTGGAACACTTCGTCGGACAGGGCAAGGGCTGGGTGGGCATCCACGGCGCCGGCCTGATCATTCCGTCGTCCTATGTGAAGCGAAATTACCCGGACTGGGATTTCTATTCCAAGCTGCTGGGCGGGATCGTCTACGTCATTCATCCGGCGCTGCAGAACGGCACCGTCCTGGTCGACGATCGCAACCACCCCGCCACGCGCAATCTCCCGGCGTCGTTCCAGATCAAGGACGAGTGGTACGAATGGGACAAGAATCCGCGTCCCAACGTCCGCGTCCTGGGCCGCGCCGACGAGAGCACCTATACCCAGGTCAAACCGCAGGGCGACCACCCCATCCTCTGGACGTACGAAGGATTCCAGCGGGCCATCTACATCGGGTTCGGGCACGACGCCAGCGACTGGGGCAACGCCAATTTCAGCAACCTGGTGCGCGACGCCTTGCTGTGGGCCGCCACCGGGAACGTCACGCCGGTTCCACCGGGCGCCGACGGCGGCGCGGAAGCGGGGACTGATGTCGCCGCGGACGGTCCGGCGGCGACGGGCGGCGCGGGCGGCAACGGCAGCGGCGGAGCCGGCGGTGGGGGAACCGGCGGGGTGGGCACCGGTGGTCAGACAACAGTGCCGGCCAGCGGTGGCGCTGGTGGCGGTTCAGCCGGGGTGGGCGGTGGGTCGGGCGGGGCTGGGGCAGGCGGGACCGGCGCCGTGAACCACGGCGGCTCCAGCGGTGGCTGTACTTATGCCGGTGGAAGTGTCCGTGATCACAGCGCCACCGGCGCCTGGTTGCTGTCGATCGCCGCTTTGATCAGGCGGGCGAGGCGCAATAACAGGGCCCGCCGCCGCGTCTAAGAGCGCAGCGCGTCGCTGGCGACTGAAGAGCCCGCGGCTGGCGCGTTAAATAGATCGTCGATGCTAGGGGAAAACGCAGCCCCCCATCTTCCGCTTGGACGATCGCGCCGCACTATTGGGGATGGAAAGCGTCGTTTTGACGCCACTGAGCAGCCGAAAGCGAGGCAGGTCACATGACGGCTCCAAACACCGAGGATGAAGGCGGCAGCCCTTTCGACAAGACGCTGGCCGGAGGAATGGGTGTCCCCAGCTCCGACGTCATCGTCGATCAAGCAGGGACCGTCTATCGGCTTGGCCCTCGAATGGGCGCCTCTGGCGAGGTGTACGAGGCGCTGAGCGTGAAGTTCAATCAGCCGGTCGTGATCAAGATGTTCCCGCACGCCGCGAACGTCGACGCGCACGCCGTTGACGCCTTTTCGCGGGCGGCCCTGCAGGCGTCGGTGCTGAATAATTCGCGCATCGCCCGCACGATGGAAGCGGGCCTGCTGGAGGACGGCACGCCCTATCTCGTGATGGAACGCCTGCGCGGCGAGACCTTGAAAGAGCTGCTGGGGCGCGGGGGCTCGCTGTCGCTGACGCCGATGCTCAGCATCTTTCGCGGCGTGGCGGGCGCGCTGGCGGCTGCTCACCGCGCCGGCATCGTTCACGGCGAGCTTCGCCCTGACAACATCTTCATCGTCGACAACGACACCCACGCTGCGGCGGCCGGCGCGCAGCCGGCGGCGGTCAAGGTGCTGGATTTTGGCGCCTCCCATCTGACCAGCGCCATTCGCCAGGCGGGCGGGACGATCAGCGACGAGGCCCTGTCGTTTCTCAGCCCCGAGCAGATGCAGATGCAGGTCGCGCCGGAGCAGCTGGACGGCCGCTGCGACGAATACGCGCTGGGCGTGATTGCGCATCGCCTGCTGGCGCAGGCCCAGTCGCGCCGCTCTCCGGCCGTGGCCGCCGTGCTGGCGGTGGCCATGAACCAGCAGGCCGCCGATCGCTTTGAATCGATCGATGTCTTTCTCACCGCCCTGGAAGAGGCGTCAACCGGGGCTGCCGTCATGTCGGGCGCGGGGCCGACCGTCAAGCCGCTGTCTGACCTGGAGGTCACGCCGGTGCGCGGCGCGATGCCGATGCCTCGACTGGCTCGGTCGCGCCCCACGCTGCGGGGAAACAGCGGGCAGTATGGCGTCGTCACCCAGGAGTTCTTCGAGGAAGGGAACCGCATCTCCGAAGAAGCCGCGGCGGCGGCGATCGCTCAGCCCAGCCTGTCGGCAAGCCTCTCGGCGCGGTCGATGACCATTCCCCGCAACCGGACCGGCCGGGTGCTCGGCGTGCTGGCGGGGATGGCGCTGGCCGCGGTGGTGGGCACCGCCTGGGCGGGGCTCTGGCATCCCCTGGTCGCGCTGCGCGCGCACACCAGCAACTTCTTCGCGGCGCACCGCCCGGCGGCGACCAAGGCGACGGCTCCCACCGTCGCGGTGTTGCCGTCGGAGGCGCCCGCCACCGCACCCGTGGTTGCGGCGCCGGCCGCGCCGGCCGCAGCGCCCACCGTTGCGCCGCCGGTTGCGGCTGCACCAGTGGCACCAGCGGCGGCTCCGGCGCCCGCCGCGGCTTCGGCGCCCGCCGCGGCCCCGGCCGTGCCGCCGCCGGCTCCTGCCGCCGCATCGGCCGCGGTCGTCGAGCAATTGCCACCGGCCCAGAAGGCGCGGCCCTCGGGGTCGTCAGAGCAGGCGCCGCCCGTCGATGAAAAATCCGCTGGCGTCCCTCGCCACGGCCGAACGTTCCACGATCCACTCCACGGTTATGTCTGGTCTCCCACCGAGCGTCGGCTGGTTCCCGCGGATAGGGCGTCATCCGGTGCGCCATCGCCCGCCAGCGATGACGTGCTGCCGCTGTCATCCGCGACCTCGCCGACGGCGCCGCCGATGTCCTCGGCTCCCGTTCCGCCGCCGCCGCCCGTGGTGAATGTGACGCCGCCGTCGCCTGTGCCTTCGCCGTCGCCGCGCTTTTCCGCTGACCCGACGCCGCCGGCCAGCTCGCCCCCGCCGTCCTCGGCAGCGCCGCCTTCGTCCTCGACATCGCGCCTTCCCACCGACCCTCCGCCCCAGCCGGCACCGCCGCTTCCCACCGGCTCCAGCGCGTCGCCGCCGGCGTCCGCCCCCATCATCGACGACCGGCCCGCCACGCAGCCCCCGGCCAGCCGGCCCTAGCCGGCCGAATGTGCATTTCCGGTCCCTTCTCCCCGCTTGCGGGGAGAAGGTCAGGATGAGGGGCCGGCGGCGATCGACGACACGGCCTCGAACTGTGCCACACTCGCGGCCATGTCTCTGCGCGACCTGGGTCTGATCGGCAACTGCCAGCTGGCGGCACACGTGCGCAGCGACGGAGCCATCGTCTGGTCGTGCATGCCGCGCTTTGATTCGCCGCCGGTGTTCGGCGCGCTGCTGGACGACAAGGACGGCGGCCATTTCCTCATCGGGCCGGCGGCCCCGGTGCCGGGCGTGCAGCGCTATCTGCCCAACACCAACGTCCTCGAGACCCGCTTCGACGCGCCCGACGGCGCCTTTCGGGTCATCGATTTCGCGCCCCGGTTCATGCAGCACGAGCGCAGCTTTCGCCCCACAAAGCTGATCCGCGTGGTCGAGCCGCTGTCGGGGACGCCGCGCATCCGCGTGGTCTGCGATCCCATCCTGGGCTGGTCACGGCGTCGCCCCAAGGCCGAGCTCGGCTCGCACCACGTCGCCTACCTGGGTTATCCGTCGGAGCTGCGCCTGACCACCGACGCGCCCCTGTCCTATCTCAACGGCGACGCCTTCGCCCTGACCGATCGTCGCAACTTC
>DATLVT010000643.1:0-4220 GCA_035577105.1 Polyangia bacterium | reverse complement strand
TCAGCGACGTGTTGGAACGGTTCTCGTGGCAGCCGCCGCAGAAGCGCTGCTCGCCGGCGCGCCCGCTGATCCAGATCGATTCGTTGGCCACGCTCATGGCGAACTTGTCGATCAGCTGGATGTGAAACGGCACGTTGCCCGGCACCTTGGCCGCGAACGACTTGTCCGGCTGCACGGGGATCTCGCCGTACAGCGACTGGCCGTCGAACTCCGTGGTGCCGAAGGTGCGCACGCCTTCCTCGCCCGAGAACCCCTCGATGAGGCGCACCTTGACCACGCTGCCGTCGGCGATCTTCAGCACCGACGAGTCATAGACGTTCAGCGCGCCGATGGTGGTGCTGGTTCCGCTGACCGGCGTGGGGACGATCTTTGGCTCCTGGCGCGTCTTGATGGGCCGCGCCTGCACGTCCCAGTAAGCGGGATCGTCGTAGACCGGCATCTTCAGCCCGGACTGCGCGTCGAAGACGTAAAGACCGAAGTTGGCCGAGGTCTTGGCCAGGTCCAGAATCTCCGATTCGACCGGACCGTCCGCCCACGAGACCAGGAAGCGACCGCCGGCGGTGTCGCCCACCGGTTCGGCGTCGTAATAACGGCCCACGTCGCTCTTGGTGCGATCCCCCGGCACCAGCGGCGTCAGGTCGGTGAAGGTCGAGTTGGCCTCGCTGCCGTTGAGGTTGATCAGGAACAGCTTGCCCGCCTGCAAGGTGCGATCGCGCGACGTGGCCACCGCCACCAGCTGATAGTTCGTGCCGCCGCCCTCGCGCGGGGTCGACTGGACGTACCGCGCCTTGAGATAGCTGTTGGTGCCGCCCTCGCCCCCCTTCTCGCCGCCGAACGCCTCGCGCATGCCGGTCATGTTGGCGTCCATCATGCGCAGGTGTCCGTCGTTGACCGGGCCCATGTGCCGCCATTCGGTGTAGGCCACGCGCCCGTCGGGCAGCAGCATGGGCGCCACCCGGTGCGAGACGTTGCGGGCGCCCAGCGTCAGGTTCGAACCGTCGATGTTCATGGTGCCGACCTGGGCGGTGACCGCGCGCTCGTACTCGTCGCGGAACTGCTTGGCGTCCGGCTCGACGTTGCGGTTGCTCATGAAGAGGATCTGCTGGCCGGGCGTGAAGATCGGATAGACGTAATCGTTGGGTCCCTCGGTCAGCTGTTTGATGTTGGTCCCGTCCATGTTCATCGAGAAGATGTGAAAGGTGTCCTGTTCGTTCAGGCGGGCGGAGAACACCACCGACTTGGCGTCGAACGACAGGTCGTACGACATGATGTCGGCGGCGGCGAACATCGGGTCGGACGTCAGCACCGTCAGCTTGCCGTTGGCCGACGGCGGCTCCAGCGTCACCAGGCGGCCGCCGGCCTTGTAGCTGGTGTAGTCAAAGACGTTCCCGGCGTCGTTGCGCAGGACCCGCTGCAGAAAGATGATCGAGTGAACGTCGCCGCCCAGCGCGTTCGACGAGGCGTCCGTGCCGCCGGAACAGGCGACGCCGAACGCCCCCGACACGCCGATGACACCCAGCCCCACCAGCGCCAACCCGACTGCCGACCTGCTCGTTGTCTTTGCCATGGGGCTGGCTTCAGCAAGAAGGAGGCCACCGTGACAACGCCCGGCGGGCCGCAATCTCGGGGCGATCCTCCCCGCGATCCTCCCCACCACCCCCGATGAGACACCTTGTTGCGCAACACCAGAACCGGGGCAAATCCGCTGTCAATCGCCGGGCAGCAGCCGAAACCCCGACGATTCGCCGGATTTCCGGGCCGTCCCCCTGTTGCGCAACACGTGACGGCGAAAATCGCGTTAGGCTGAAGAAGGACGTTCATGCTGCAGCCGCGCGACGCCGCCTTGGACAACGCCCAGCTGGGCCGGTACGAGCTTCTGGCCCGGCTGGCGGTGGGAGGGATGGCCGAGATCTACCTGGCCCGCGCCCAGGGCATGTCGGGGTTCGAAAAGCTGCTGGTGTTGAAGCGCATCCTGCCCCAGCACGCCCTGGACCCCGAACTGCTGCGCATGTTCCTGGACGAGGCCCGCCTCAGCGCCACGCTGACCCACCCGCACATCACGCAGGTCTATGACATCGGCACGCAGGGCGACACGCCGTTCTTCACCATGGAGTACGTGCACGGCGCCAACCTGCGCGAGATCTTGAACACGCAGGCGACGGTGGCCGGGGGCGGCGGGGGACGCGCCCTACCCGACGCGCACGCCGTCTCCATCATCGCGGCGGCGGCGGCCGGCCTGCATTACGCTCACGAAAGGCGCGGCGCCGACGGGCAGCCGCTGCAGATCGTTCACCGCGACGTCTCGCCGTCGAACGTGCTGGTCACCTACGACGGCGCCGTCAAGGTGGCCGACTTTGGCATCGCCAAGTGGGCCTCGCAGCGGACGCAGACCCAGGCCGGCGCGCTGAAGGGCAAGTTCGCGTACATGTCGCCCGAGCAGTGCCGCAGCCAGCCCGTCGACCGGCGCAGCGACGTGTTCGCCCTGGGGACGCTGCTGTACGAGCTGACCACCGGCACGCCGCCCTTTCGCGGCGACAGCGATTACGAAATTCTTACACACATCGTGAACGACGCCGCCCCGGCGCCGGCGCGCCCGGCGGGCGACTATCCGCCCGACCTGGCGCGCATCGTGTCGCGCGCGCTGGCCCGGGCGCCGGAGGATCGCTATCCGACCGCGCAGGCGCTGCAGGTTGATCTGGAGACCTTCGCGCGCCAGCACCAGCTGTCGCTGTCGTCGGTGGCGCTGGGCGATTTCATGCGCACGTTGTTCGCCGATCGCATGGCCGCCTGGGAGGCGGCCCAGCGGGCGGGACAGACCCTGGGCCAGCACCTGCGCGCCGCCAGCGCCGATCCGGCGCGCGCGGCAGCCGGCCTGGCGGTGGTCCCGACGGCGACGGACGTCCATCTGCCGGAAGCGGGAGAGCCGGCGGTCGCCGACCCGGGCGCGACGCCGACGGCAAGGCGGCCGCCGGGGTTGCGCGCGGCCATCCTCACCGGGATCCTGTTCGTGACGGCGGCGGGGGCGACGATCATCAACGGCTCGTCGAGCAGACCGGGGGACGGCGCCGCTGCCACAACGCCGGTTGATCCCCCGGCGCGCCCGGCGACAAATCCAAATCCGACGACGACGACGCCGCCGTCGGAACGACAAGCGAGCGTCTCAACCGCGGCGCGCGCCCCGGCCGATGGCCGCTCGACGGGAAGCGCCCCGGCGCGAAGACGCCTCAAGCGGAGCGCGCGCGCCCACGGCACGCCCACCGCCGCGCCCGGCGATCGCGGCGGTCACGGCCTGGGGGCCTGGGATCCGGACTCACCGGTTCCGCCCTGAACGCCGCGCCGATTTCGGGGCGGCGGTCTTCGCGGACTTCGCGGCAGGCGCGTCCAGCGCGGCCACCAGTTTCTTGGGCGCCTGGGCGCGATAGCTCTCGTCGATCCATTCCTTCAGCATGGCCACCGGCGGCGCCTCGCCAGCCGCGAACGTGGCCGAGACCCATCCGCTCTTGCCCAGCCCGTACGCCGTCGGCTCCGTGAAGGGCAGCGCCAGCGCCACCATGCAGGACCGCGGCAGCTTGCACGAGATGCTGAACGGATCCCCCTCGACGCTGAGATAGGCGAACGTCTTGTCGTTGACCGCCAGATCCAGATGTCCGGGCCAGGGACTCTTGGTGTGCGCGCCGGGGTAAGCGAGTCCGAACGCCCGCAGCTCCTTCAGCACGGCATCGGTGCTGATTTTTTTCCGTGGCATGGCGCTGGCCATCATAGATCGATCGCGCCGGCCGCGACCGCCGTCTCGACAGAGTGGTCGGGTGCGCTTACTGTGGATGGCCATCCGCCTCCGACTGTCACGCCTTGAAGAGACGTCACCCGGGCCGGCCGCCCGGCGCGCGTGGCTGATCGTGGCCGTGGGGGTGCTGGCGTGGTCGTCCAGCGGCGTCCGCGGCGCCCAGGCGCAAACGCAAACCGTCCCGACGCCGCCGTCGACATCGGCCACGGCCCCGGCGATGACGGGCGAGGCACGCGCCCGCTATGACCGCGGGCTGGCTCTTTACGCCGCCAAGAACTACGCCGCCGCCATTCAGGAACTGGAGGCGGGCTATGCCCTCGATCCGCGGCGCGAGTTCCTGTTCGCCGAAGCGCAAGCCCAGCGCCTGGCCGGCGACTGCCAGCGCGCCGTTCCCCTGTATCAACGCTTCCTGGCCACCGAGCCGTCGGCTCTGCAA
>DATLVT010000642.1:0-3830 GCA_035577105.1 Polyangia bacterium | reverse complement strand
GCCACGCGCGTGACCTCCGACGACACGCGCTGCAGGCGATCGACCAGCTGGTTGACCGCCGTGGCGATGCGCAGGGCGTCGCCCTTCAGCGGGATGCCCTGTCGTTCGACGGACATGTTGCGCGACAGATCGCCCTCGGAGATGTTGCCGACCACGCGGGCCACCTCCTGCGTGCGCCAGGCCACCTCGCCGATCATCAGGTTCACGGCGTCCATGCAGCGCGCCCAGGCGCCCGCCGCCTGCGTCACCAGCGCCCGTTCGGAAAACCGGCCTTCGCCGGAGACAACCTGGCTGACCCGATCGATCTCCCTGACCACCGCGTTGCTGCGATCCATGAGGCGGTTGAAGGCCGCGGCCGCCGAAGCCATCGGGCCGTGATCGCCTTCGTCCTCGGTGATGCGAAGGGCGAGATCGCCGTCCGCCGCCGACTCCAGCGCGCCCGACATGCGGGCCAGCTGCCGCTCCAGGTAAACCGTGTAGGGATCCGGCGTGGATGGACGGCGGGGCAGACGGGTGCGGCGTTTTTCCGCGGGCGGCGGTTGCGCAACGGCGTCTGACACTTGACGACGACCGTTGCGATGGCCATTCGATTTGGCAGTCGTTTCCACAATCGGCTCCTTGGCGGGGGGCCCAGGCCGCGGAGGCCGGGGCGTTCTTCCTTTAAGTCCGCGCGGAGCTTGCCGTAAGGGGGGAAGGTGAAGTTTTTTGCGACCTTTTGCCACCTCGGCGCCCACCAGGTCCGGTGCTTGACCAGCACGCAAACCATGATCACGGTCTGATCAGTGTTAGCAGAACGCGCAATGATCGGTGAGGTGCTCGGCAATTACCGGGTGACGGCTCGGCTGGGCAGCGGGGGCATGGGTGAGGTCTTCCTGGCGGAGCACCAGCGAATCGCGCGCCGGGCCGCCATCAAGGTCCTCAACCGCGACCTCACCCGGAATCCGCAGCTCCTGGCCCGTTTTTTTGACGAGGCGCGAGCCACGTCGCTGGTCAAGAGCTCTGGCATCGTCGAAATTTATGACTGCGATGTCGACGCCGCCGGCCGCGCGTACATCGTGATGGAGCACCTGCAGGGTGAAACGCTGGCCTCACGCCTGCGCCGGCACGCCCGATTGGACTGGCCGCAGGCGGTGGAGATCGCGCGGCAGATCGCCTTGGCGCTGGGGGCCGCTCACGACAAAGGGATCGTCCATCGGGATCTCAAACCCGAGAACATCTTCCTCATCGGCAAGCCTGGCGAGCTGTCTGTGGTGGCGGTGAAGGTCCTGGATTTTGGAATCGCCAAGCTCCTGTATGGCGATCCAGCCCGCCCCTATCAAACCGCTCCCGGCGCGCTGGTCGGCACGCCCGAATACATGTCGCCCGAGCAATGCTGCGGGATCGGTCCCGTCGATCATCGCGCGGACATATACGCCCTTGGTTGTGTGTTGCACCGGATGATCCGCGGTCATGCGCCGTTCGACATGAAGCGGGTGCGGGAGGTCATCTCGGCTCACATGTTTCAGCTCGCACCGCCGCTGGATCAAAACGCGCACCTGGCCCCGCGCTGGCTGAGCAACCTGGTGGGGCGAATGCTGGCCAAACGTCCCATCGATCGCCCGACATCGATGGCAGAGGTGGCGCGCGAGCTGGACCACCGTCGCGCGCTGATGCGCCGGGCCTCGGCGTTGCTGTGGCCTTCGGGGAGCGGTCGCCGATCGAAGGCGCTGGCGCTGGCCATGGGCGTGGTGCTGATCGCGGGGGCGCTCTGGGCGGGGAGGATGTGGCGGTCGGGGCCGTCGCATGCGCAGGCGGGGGAGGGCATCGTCAACAAGATGAGAGCCGGCCGCGCGAGACCCGCGCCGGTGCCGCCGTCTCCGACGGCGGTTGCGCCGGCCGCTGCGGCGGCGGCAGCACCACCCGCGGCGGCGGCACCAGCACCCGCTGCGGCAGCAGCACCCGTTGCGGCAGCAGCCCCTGCGCTGTAAGCGAGGGTCACCATTCGCTCCGTCGAGGGGGCGGCAGGCGTGGGGTTCCCTCCCGTGCTCAAACACCGAACGGCGCGCGCGCCTTATGGGTTTGCTTGGAGCGAGGACGTACTGCGCGCCTGCGAACTGCGCGCGGGAGGGAACCCCACGCCTGCCGCCCCCTAATGACTACGTTCACGGCGCCCTGCAATGTCCGTCAGTCCGGATGGGCCCCCAAAAAAACAAGAAGGACAAAAGTGGTGTACCGCCCGCTTACGACCTTCATGAACCCGTCGGCCGCCTCAGATTCAACGCCCCCTCCAGGACAACCCGTGCCACCTATGTCCCCCGGTTGCACCGTCGCACCGACTCGGAGAGCAGGCGGTACACCACTTTTGTCCTTTCTGTTTTTTTCGGTGGACCCCCATGCGCAGTGAACGTAGTCCCCAGGAAGGGCGGGAGCGGTGGGGTTCCCTCCCGCGCGCAGTTCGCAGGCGCGCGGTACGTCGCAACTCCAAGTACACCCATAAGGCGCGCGCGCCGTTCGGTGTCTGAGCACGGGAGGGAACCCCACCGCTGCCGCCCCCGCGACGAAGCGAATGGAGCCCCACCTCACGTCCCACCGCCCTTCGCGGTCTCTCCAACCTCGCCGGTGCGGTCCGAAGCTAGCCGCCGTCTTCCGTCGTCGATGCCGGCTGGTCCAGGCTCTCCAGGCGTGAGTACAGCCGCCGGCGGGTGATGCCCAGCAGGCGCGCCGCCGCTGATTTGTTGCCGTTGGTCCTCTCCAGCGCCGCGCGCAGCAGATCGCGCTCGAACTGATCCAGGTTGAACCCCTCCGTCAGCAGCGCCGCCGCCGCCGCCGTGTCGGAACGGGCCAGCGGCGAGGCCAGCGATAGCAGCGGCGGTCCGATCTCGTCGGGGCCGGCCAGGATCAGCGCTCGCTCCAGGGCGTTTTCCAGCTCGCGAATGTTCCCCGGCCAGTCATAGGCGACCAGCTTGTCGCGGGCGGCGGCGGTCAGCTTGGTTTGCGGCACGCCCTGCCGCTGCAGGATCCGCTCGGCCAGGGGAATGATGTCGTCGCGCCGCTGTCGCAGGGGCGGCACCTCGATGGCGAAGACGTTCAGGCGGTAATAGAAATCCTGGCGAAAGCCGCCCGCCTTGACCGCCGCGGGCAAGTCCCTGTTGGTGGCCGAGATGATGCGCACGTCGACGGTGCGCGCCTGGGTCGACCCGACCGGCACGAACGATCGGTCCTGCAGGAAGCGCAGCATCTTGACCTGCGTGGCGGCGGTGATCTCGCCGATCTCGTCAAGGAACAGCGTTCCGCGATCGGCCGCCGCCAGATGACCCGTCTTTCGTTCCTGCGCGCCGGTGAAGGCCCCTTTCTCGTGACCGAACAGCTCGCTCTCCAGAAGCGTCTCTGTCAGGGCCGCGCAGTGCACCTCGACCAGCGGCGCGGCGGCGCGCCGGCTTTGAAAATGGATGAAGCGCGCGATCTGGCTCTTGCCGGTGCCGCTTTCGCCCAGCAGCATCACGCTGGCGTCGGTGGCCGCCACCTGCTGGGCGCCGCGCAGAACCGCCCGCATGGCCTCGCTCTCCGCCACCAGCCGCGGCGTCAGGCGTTCCACCAGGCGGTCTCCGCGCGTGCGGGACTCGCGCGCCTCGGTCAGCCGCCGCACCCGCATGCGCAGCTCGTCCATGGCGAAGGGTTTGATCAGATAATCCGCGGCGCCCGCCTTCATCGCCGACACGGCGTCGTCGGTGCTGCCGAACGCGGTCATCATGATCACGTCGGGGGCCGGCTCCTTCGCCCGGGCCTCGCGCAGCACGGTCATGCCGTCGCCGTCGGGCATCTTGATGTCGCTGAGCACAAGATCGAAGGGC
>DATLVT010000641.1:0-3290 GCA_035577105.1 Polyangia bacterium | reverse complement strand
CGAAAGAATCCATACCCGCTGCCCAGGTCCAGGGCGCGCTGCCCGGCACCAAGGCCCGTCCATTCCTTCAGCTCGCGGACCTGACGCCGCGACTTCTCCAGCCGCCAGCCGCTCTGGGCCTGGTAGTCACCATAGCCGCCCGCTTGGGTGGGATCGCCCTCGAAGTAAGCCTCTTCGTATACTGGCGGTGCAAGCTCGCGGCGCCAGCGCTGCCCGTCGAAACGCACCAGCCAACCGACCGATCCGTCGCTGGCGCACGCCACGCCGAATCCTGGCGACTCGGCGATGGTCGGCAGCAGCAGGTGGCCGGGCTGCCCTTCGGGACCATCGTCCACCGGCGCGCCGGCAACGACCGGCCTTGAAGGCAACGGACGCAGCTTCTGGAAGCCTGCCTTCAAGCTGGGCAATAACACCTCGCCTTGTTGCTCGGCCAGATCCAGCCAGTGCTGGAAATCGGGCAGCGTCAAATGCATCAGCCGCAGCAGGCCGTTTTCGAAGTGATCGCGCGAATCCTGATAGACGATGCGCCCGGCTGCGGACCGAAACTGGACAGCGTCAGCCATGGATCTCCCGACAGGCGCGGCGGCGGCACCGTGTCTTGACAAGCCCCACCGGGGAAGGGTCTGCTCCCACTCCCGAGTTATACAGGCATATCCGCTGCCCGCTCACACACCAGGAAGGATTTTATGATCATTGGACGAAGCCCGCTGCGCATCTCCCTGGGCGGCGGCGGCACCGACCTACCGTCCTATTATCAGCAGCACGGCGGCTTTCTGATCGCCGCCGCCATCACCCAATACGTCTACGTCACCATCCAGCGCACGCCCGTCGATCACATGCTGCTGCGTTATTCGCAGATCGAACGCCCGGCCAGCGTCGGCGAGATCAAGCACGCGATCATTCGTGAGGCGCTGAAGCTGACCGGCCTGACCACGCCCAACATTGAGATCACCAGCATGGCCGACATCCCCGCCGGCACCGGTCTGGGATCGTCGGGCAGCTTTACCACCTGCCTGCTTAAGGTGCTGCACAAGCACAAGCGCCACTTTATCCACCCGCGCGAACTGGCCGAGATGGCCTGCCACATCGAGCTGGAACTATTGAAGGAACCTATCGGAAAGCAGGACCAGTACATTGCCGCCTTTGGCGGAGTAACCGCTTTTACATTCGGGCGCGATGGCGTGGTGCAGGCGCGGTCCCTGAACGTCAGCGAAGAGACGCTGGACCTGCTGGAAGATAACCTGGTGATGGTGTCGACCGGTTATTACCGCGCCGCATCGCAGGTCTTGAAAGAGCAAGACGACAAGAGCAAGGCCAACGACCAGTCGATGATCGACAACCTGCACTATGTGAAGGAGATCGGCTTCAAGAGCCTGGAGGCGATCGAAGGCGGCAACCTCGGCACCCTGGGCCAGCTGATGCACGAACATTGGGAGCACAAGAAGAAACGCTCGCGTCTGATGAGCAATCCGCAGATCGACCAGTGGTACACGCTGGCGCGCGACAACGGAGCCATCGGCGGCAAGCTGATCGGCGCCGGCGGCGGCGGCTTCCTGATGTTCTACACCGAGGAGAAAGCGCGCCTGCGACAGGCCCTGCGGGCCGCCGGCCTGATGGAGGTCAAGCTGGGCTTCGACTATGAAGGGACCAAGATCGTCTGACGGCCGCGAACGCAGGCCGTTCGGGCGTCACATCCGTCCGCCCTTCATCTCGGGAATCATCGCCAGGATCGACGCCCGCAGGGCCTCCCCCGACGTCATCCGGCACTCCCAGCCCAGGCCCTTGATCCGATCGGTGTTGAGGCGAACCACCGGGACGTCGCCCTTCCAGCCCCGATCGCCGCCGGTGAATTCATAGCGGACGCCCTCGCGGGCCAGCCCCACGCACTCCACGGCCAGGTCGGCGATCTCCTTGACGGTGATGTAATCGCCGGTGGCGACGTTGAAGACGGCGAACGGATGGGGATGGTCCGGCTGGTGACCGCGGGCGTCGACCGCCGGCCCGGCTGCCTTGACGTGCGCCGTCAGCACGGCGCGCACGATGTCGCTGACGTGGACGTACGACTTGCTCTGCGATCCGTCGCCCAGGATGCGCAGCGTGCTGCCGTCGACCAGCAACCGGCGCGCGAAATCGAACCCCACGCCGTGGGTCTGGCGCGGGCCGACCACGTTGCCAAAGCGAAAAGCGCAGCCCGACAGCCCGAACATGAAGGCGTAGCTGGAGATCAACGCCTCGCCGGCCAGCTTGCTGGCGCCATAGGTCGACACCGGTCTCAGCGGTCCGTGATCCTCCGCGGCCTCCACCGTGCCCAGGTCGCCGTAAACGCCGCTGCCCGATGCGTACAGGATCCGCTTCGCGCTGGTGGTGCGCATGGCCTCGACCACGTTGTGGGTCAGCGCCGTGCCCTGCCAGAAGTCGACGTCGGGCTCGGTGGCGGCGCGGGCGATGTCGGGGTTCGAGGCCAGGTGAATGACCACGTCGTGGCCGTCCATGGCCCGCCGCAGCTCCTCCAGGTCCTCCACCTTGCCACGCACCACGCGCAGGCGCGCGTCGCCGCTGTGCTGGGCATAGTGCCATTGCCGCCCCGACGAGAAATTGTCGTAGAGGGTGACGCCCGGGATCTCCGGATCGCCCAGCAGGAAATCTGTGAAGTGACTGCCGATGAACCCGGCCCCGCCAACGATGAAGAATCGCTGGCGTGGCAGGCGGCCCACGCCGTCGCCGCTCACTTGGTCGACTCCCACTTGGTGTTGGCCCGCTTCAGCGCCGGGTGACTGACCAGCAGGTGCCACACCACCGCGCACAGACCTTCGGTGTGCGGTGTGATGCGATCCGGTGACACCGTCGGGATGATCACGCAGGCGTTGGCGGTCTGCTTGGTGGTCCCGCCGTCTTTCCCGACGATGCCGTAGATGGACGCGCCCACCTGCTTGGCCAGCTCCAGGGCCAGGACCAGGTTCATCGACACGTTCTTCTCGCGGTTGCCGCCGCCCACGCTGAACACCAGCACGCCGTCGCGCGTGCTCAGCCGCGACACCTTCAGCCACTCGGCGAAGCTGGTGTCCCATCCTTCGTCGTTCACGCGGGCGGTCAGCTCCGAGACGTTGTCGGTCGGTGTATAGGCCTCGATGCCGCAGATCTTGCGGAAGTCGTTCACGGCGTGGCTGGCGTGACCGGCCGAACCGCCCACGCCCAGGATGAACAGGCGCCCGCCGACGTCGCGCACGCGCGAAAGGCCGGCCGCCACCGCGTCGATGGCCGCCTGGTCGATCTCCTGGATGGCCCGTACG